>NZ_JAAHGU010000300.1:0-1618 GCF_010692685.1 Okeania sp. SIO2F5
TCAGAGCTAACTTAGGTATTGCTGATATTGTTTTGGATACTTATCCCTATAATGGTGCAACAACAACGTTAGAAACTCTCTGGATGTGCATCCCAATGGTAACGCGGGTAGGTCAACAATTTGCAGCGCGCAATAGCTACACGATGATGATCAATGCTGGCATTACTGAAGGTATTGCTTGGAGTGATGAGGAGTATGTAGAGTGGGGAATTAGGTTAGGGAAAGATGAAAAATTACGTCAGGAGATATCCTGGAAATTGAGAAAGTCGAGGCAAACTGCTCCGTTGTGGAATGCCAAACAGTTTACTCGCGAGATGGAGAAAGCTTACGAAGGAATGTGGCAGAGGTATGTTGATAATTAATAATTAATAGTTAATAATTGATAATTAGGGTTTGCTGACAAAAAGTAGAGTGTGGAGATGGTGGGAAGTGTGGGGAATACAAAAATTTTATCGTTTTTAATATCTATAAAATGTCTCGAAAAGATACCTACCATGAACTGGTTAAGTCAGCTTTGATTGATGAAGGATGGACAATTACACATGATCCTTATTTTCTTGAATCAGATCCTAAACTTTTGATTGACTTGGGAGCCAAAAGAACAATTGCTGCTGAAAAAGATTGCGATAAAATAGCGGTAGAAGTCAAAAGTTTTATTACACAATCTCAAGTAACAGAACTCGAAAAGGCTGTAGGTCAGTATGGAATCTATCAAGAATTATTAAAAATACAAGAGCCGGATAGAGAACTGTATTTAGCTATTCCTATTGATGCTTTTGAGAATATTTTTAGCAGACAAGTGGGAAAAGTTGCCATTGAGAAGTTTAGTTTAAAATTAATTGTTTTCTATTTCACTAAGGAAGATTTGCTATGGATAGTACCATAAATTTTTATCGGGAATGCGTGAAACGGTTGCTAGGTGAATACGAATCACTCCAAGATGAGGGTTCTCAAATAGATCTAATTTTTGATGACGAACGAATGCGGTATATGGCTTTGTGGGTAGGATGGCATCAATACAAACGCATTCATCAATGTGTTTTGCATATTGATATTATTGATAGTAATTTAGAGATGGGCGAAAGCCATTGTATTTTGATTCAGTGTAACGATACGGAAGAACCCATCGTTACCAAGCTAATAGAAATGGGTATTTCTGAAGATAAAATTAGTTTGGGTTTCATACATCCCCAACATCGAGAATATTTAGGACGAGAAGCAAATGTAGTAGCTGCGGGAACTGTCTAATTATATCATGTCCAATTGAATACTTTAGGCTTTTTTGCCTATTCACCCCAGTTTTGTATAGGAGCGATCGCCATGAATACAACAAAAACTAGACTGACTTTTGACCAATTTATTGACCAATACCCAGAAGATGGGGTTATTTACGAACTTGTGGATGGAGAAATCAGAGAAATGCGACCCATTGGTGCCGATGAAAACGTTGCGAATTTAATCCAGAGAAATATTGACCGCGAAATCGAGCGGCTAAATTTGGATTTAGTAGTGACACGCACTGCATTGGTAAAAACGGTAACAAAAGAAGGGCAAGAACAAGGGCTAATTCCCGACGTTTCTGTAGTGGATGGGGAGATTTGGGATAGATATCTTTACA
>NZ_JAAHGU010000301.1:0-1601 GCF_010692685.1 Okeania sp. SIO2F5
AAAGTACTTGTTAGTATTGAGTCTTTGGTAGAAATAGAAGAGTCGGCAGCTCGGCTACGATTTGCGATCTTTGAAACTGACGCTGAATAGTTTAGTGTAATAGGTTGACATCTCCCCCGGTGAAACACGGGGGGCGTTTTCATTATCGAGGTAAAATTGGGACAAGGGAGACTTGGAGGACAAGGGCGATCGCCATTATTTCTTCTGATTAAATCATGGGCGAGTAATAAAGGGGAAAAACTCTCTCCAATTCAGGGGTTTGGCTATCGCAAAAAATTAGAATGAAAATGCCCTGCCCTACTCCCCTACTCAAGAAAGCGTAGCAAACATTTATTAAATTGGTATTAGTCCTGTTTTTCCCAGTAATTTTGCTTGTAATAAGTTAACCGACTCTGGGAAAGCTTATTCCGAATCAACAACTCCAAAAATGAAATAGCGACGCGATTTGGATCGACAACAGGTACTCCTCTTCCCACTTCAGCTAGACGTTGAGCAACAGCATCAGCCACATTTAAAAAGCCAGTGCAACCAAAAATTATGGCATTAGCACCATCTTCATCAATCGCTTTGACACTTTCGGCATAGATTTTTTCTAGGGCAACTTGCTTGTCATGTAAGCTCAAAACCGGAAGATGCACGGAACGAATGGAAGCAAAATTGGGGGAAATCCCAAACTTCCTGATATGCTCCCGTTGCATTGCTACAACTGAATTCACAATAGTAATAATTGAGAACCTTTGAGCAAGCATCATCGCTGTATAAGCGCTGGGTCGGAACCCCCCAACAATTGGAATGTCAATGACCTCTCGAGCTGTTTCAACTCCACAGTAATCCATGTCCGATACAAAAATCCCGTCAAAGCCATCTCGTTCAGCTTTCACCGCTTGTGCAATCACATAAGGGGCATTGATTTCTGAATCATAACGACTTTCAATTGAACGAGTCCCCTCTGAAATATTTTCCACATCTACCGTCATATCAGGTGTGAGGACGGGTTCAACAGCTTGGGCAATTTCATCGTTGAAATCGCTGTTATTTATGGGAATAATAATTTTAATTTTCATAGGTTGGGTTTTTCATTTTCAAGACGTAACTATAGCAATATGATTTGAGTTGTGAGATATTGGAAACTTTTAGGGAACAGGGAACAGGGAACAGGGAACAGAGAAGAAGAAAAAAACGTATCATATCATGTCATGTCCGGTTGAATAATTAGACTTTGGTGGAAGGAAGGCAGAAGGCAGAAGGTTTTCCCTCATTTTAACCTTGATTTTATACACAAACGATGCTACCGGAGATGATATCATATAAATATAGCAATTATTATATTCTATACTTTTAAGGAACACCTCAATTCTCACAACTGATTCCTGATTGCTATACAATTAAAAATCAGGGGAGCTTTTTTGATAGCAAAGTTTCAACAGTTCAGCTAATACCATTACATGAGGTTCACTCAACATAGTGGTATGATTTCCAGGAGCCATATAAACCTCTACAGGTTGACTAGAAAGCTGGTTCCATCCCCAAGTTTGGTCGCTGGTAATTTCACCAAGCACTTCCAGCGCTCCCTCATAAACTTCGCTAGTGCGGAACAGGGT
>NZ_JAAHGU010000302.1:0-1580 GCF_010692685.1 Okeania sp. SIO2F5
GGATTTCCGAAGTTTAAGAAAAAGGGTAAAAAAGACAGTTTCTATTTAGATGGAACTATTAAAATTCTGCAAGGAAACTATATCAAATTACCCAGAATAGGAATAGTAAAAACTTATGAAATCTTATGGATGGAAAGATGCAAAAGCTTGGCCAAAAATTTTGTTTGCGCAGCATTCCGCAGGAAAAGAACCTTAGAAAATGCCACAGCCAAGGTCAATCTTTGTTTTGTGAGACTGCTGCTTAAGAGATTGGCGATCGCCTGATTATTGAAAAAAAAGATACCATCAGGGTTCTATAATGTCGCCTTTTTTTTGTTATGAGAAAAACTGTGTTAGAAACTCTTGACTTAATTAAATTTTACAAGTCCTGTAACCCTACCAAGACCCTCATAGTAGGACATCCTGAAGATGAAAATATTACATAGATTTTGCGAGTGTTTAGAGGTAGTGACATTATTCAAGAATTAGAAAGAACAATAACACTACTATCTGGAAATCAGCCAACTTGTCAACTATTTACAGGGCACATCGGTTGTGGCAAGTCCACTGAACTATTTAGACTGAAAGATAAACTAGAAAGACAAGGATATCATATTGTTTACTTTGAATCCTCTGAAGACTTAGATATGGGGGATGTAGATATTAGTGATATTTTACTGGCGATCACTCGTCAAGTCAGTGAAAATATAGAGCAAGCCAACATCAAACTAAAACCAGGCTACTTCCAAAAACTATTTACGGAAATATCAGAAGTATTACAAACCCCGATCCAACTTTCAGCAGAGGCAGAAGTATCTGTTGGTATTGCCAAAATTACTGCTAAAATTAAAGATTATCCCAAACTACGTTCTCAATTAAGACAATATCTAGAACCACGAACCAGCACCATTCTAGAATCAATCAATCAAGAATTACTCGGACGAGCTAACATTGAACTGATAGTGTAATGAGTGTCAGTTTTAGTCTGAACAATCAAATTATTGCTTCTGGTAATAAAGATAAAACAGTCAAGTTGTGGAACCGCAAAGGCAAATTACTTAAAACTTTAGTTGGTCATAAAAAATGGGTCAATAGTGTTAGTTTCAGCCCCGATGGCAAAATGCTTGCTTCTGCCAGTGATCATGGTATAGTAAAACTATGGACTCAAGATGGTGAGCTGCTAAAAACTATTCCTGCTCACGATAATTGGGTGTTGGGAGTAAGTTTTAGCTCAGATGATCAGGCGATCGCTACGGCAAGTTATGATAATACAGTTAAACTCTGGAGTATAAATGGTGAGTTATTGAAAACTTTTTTAAAAGGTTCTAGTGATAGTGTAACCAGTGTTAGTTTGACTCCTGATGGTCAGGTAATTGCTTCATCTAGTTATGATGGCTTTGTTGCACAAAAGATGATGTTTAGGGTAAAAATAAAGAAGTCAAGATGGTACACGAAACTACACTCAGCAGATATGAGTAAGAGTAAGTCTAAATCCAACTCCAAGTCCTTGTATCGACTCAAAAACTGGTCTGAGTATGATGCCTCCTTAAAGCAGCGAGGGAGTCTCACTTTTTGGCTGACTCCAGAGGCCATGGAGCAGT
>NZ_JAAHGU010000303.1:0-1550 GCF_010692685.1 Okeania sp. SIO2F5
ACTCATCGAATAAGCTGAATAATACTTCAACTAAAAGAGAAGCATTATTGAGAATAGATGGAGGTGTGGTGCGATCGCACCACACCCCACACAGTAGGTTGATTATTTATTCATTAAAGCAATTTTTGAAATAATTATGATCAAAAAGGATTGCTAATTACAAGTAAAAATGAATAAAAAGTGAATATATTAGGTTTTTATCAAGATCAGATTGAGAAAAAATTGAGTCCATCTCAAGTAGCAACATTACAAATATTATGATACTTAATATCAGTATATAAAACTGTACAAATATCAAAATTAACAAGCTTATTTCCTCTGCCAATCCAATCAGAAAGTAAGCGCAAACATATACAAAGATTTTTAACCCTCAAGGAATTAAGTTTACCTATATTTTGGTTTCCTTTGGTAAGAATTATGGTAGAGAAAGTATTTAGTTTGACTTCTGAATTAATATTAATTATAGATAGAACTCAATGGCAAAATACTAATATATTCATGATTAGTGTGGCCTGTAAAAATAGAGCATTACCCATATATTGGAAGATTTTAGATCATAAAGGGGCTAGTAATTTAATAGAACAGCAGGCAGTAATTCGTCCTGTGTTAAGATTATTAAAAAGGTATAAAATTCTCATCACAGCAGATAGAGAATTCCACAGTATATTTCTATCCCATTGGTTAAAAAAATCTCATAAAAATCAGGTTTACTTTGTCTTAAGGCAGGGAAAATCTACCTCAATTAAAGGAGGGAAAAAATATTGTCAAATCTCAGAATTAAAGGTCAAAGTTGGTACAGCTCAACTATTATTAAATCAAAAAATTACTAAAATCAAGAAGGTAGGAATATATAACTTACTTGTATATAAAAAACAGAAATATCTCGACAACTATGTTTCAGAAAAATGGTATATTTTGACAAATTTATCATCGATTGAGAAAGTCAAAAAAGTATATAGCCAGAGAATGGGAATTGAAGCAATGTTTAAGGATTATAAAAGTGGTGGTGATTACCTAGAAGCAGCCAAGGCCAATCAAACTAGACTGAACAATCTAATTTTATTAATAGCTATTTCATACACAATCAATTGATTTCAAGGACAAAAAATCAAGAAGAAAGGTCTTCAAAAATATGTATCAAGAATCAATGAAAAAAGAAGAAAGTACAGAAGACACAGTAATTTTTTTCTCGGATTATAAGCCTGTTAATTGGATTGTAAATGATGAAATTATCGGGAAATTAGTAGAAGATTTAATGAAGTTTAATCGTCATAAATTACCATGTTACATAAATGGAATTAAAGCCATGAATAAACTACTTAATATTTAATTATTTCTGAGCAACTAAAATTAATAAAAGTGAGTATGAGTGATCATCTGATTTAGAGGATAACTTGAACTATTGTTCAACGCCAATGGGGGGTGTGGTGCGATCGCACCACACCCTCATCTATTCTCAATAATGGTTCTCTTTTAGTGGAAGTATTCTTCAGCTTATTCGATAAGTCCATCTCTATATATAGCTTTCAGCTACCTTGTCACCCCGTGAG
>NZ_JAAHGU010000304.1:0-1494 GCF_010692685.1 Okeania sp. SIO2F5
CTGGACATACCTGACGGACAATCCGGTTTAGCACTTGGGCCGAGGTAAGATCTTTACCGAAAGGCTTTTCGATCACTAGGCGTTGTTTGCTAGGGATTTTGAGCATTCCTGCTGCCCCAAGCTGTTGAGTGGCTTCGGCAAAGAAGCGGGGCGCGACAGACAGATAGAACACCCGATTGCCCAAAGTGCCTCGTTGTTCATCCAATTCACTCAAAAAGGCTTTGAGTTTTTGATAGCTTTCTGGGTGGTCAATATTGCCGGAGCAATAAAACAAGCCCTTGGCAAATTCATTCCAGAGCGTCTCATCGCCCAAGCCACCCCCAAATTCTTCCTTGGTGGTAGTTTAATGACTGGTAACAGTTTTAACTGCCAAATGGGGATTATTGGTGGAATACAGCCGGGGGTATTTCAGGATTTATTGAGTCAGACAAACCTTCGCAGTGCAGGTCATTTTGCCAGATTCAACTACTTATGGATGGAGAACAAACCACTAACCTTAGAAGAAGTGATTTCAGGTGGCAGTGCAGTTGACGTTACTGAGGATATTTATAAATTATTGGTTTGGGCTGCCCAACTACCAGGGCAAAAATTTATGTTTTCGCCGGATGCTTTTAAATATATTGTGACCAAAATCAGCTTGATGGAAACTAAAGCGATGGAGGAAAATAACCAGATTATGGCTGAGTTTTTGAATAAATTTCCTGGTAAGTTTCTGAGGCATTGTGGGTTGCTTCATTTATTATTTAGCTATCCAAATAAACCAACTAATTTAATTCCTCAGTCAGTTTGTCAAGTGGCTTTTGACAGTATAGTTCAACAACAATATTTTATTGAAAAAGTTCGTTTGCTGAAACCTGAACCAGCACTTTCTGATATGCTAAAAAGTCTCTTAGATTATTGTCAAAGAAAGGATAAATTTTTATCTGGTTCTGATATTGTTACTAGCAAGAAATTTGACAAAGTTAAACCTAAATTTACTGCTCAAGTGGCCAGAAGTTACTTTAAGGATTTGGCTGAAATGGGCTATGGGCAATTAGAAGGCTCTGGAACGCGATTGAGATTTAAAGCATTTACCCAGAACCCAGTAGAAATAGCTGAAACCAAATCATAGTAAGTATTTAACCACCCAGAAATGTACCCAATTTAACCCAGTAGTTCTGGGTAATCTCTGGGTAGGTCTGGGTATATTTGGGTTAATCTCTGGGTTCTCTAATCTTTATCCTGTAAAGATTTCAGCTAAAATCACTGGGTATTGGGTAGTTTCCAGAAAAAATCAAAATCCCAATAGCCTCTATTGGACACATCCTATATTTAGAGGCTACTATCTGCTATATAATTGGCCATCAATTAATGAGAAAATTAGTCTAAAATTTTCTAAGATATTAGAATTCTAAGATTAATTATTACGAGCGTCGTTCTGGCAAAAACAATCCTAATTCAGAAGGATAATATTGGGTTGAAAATCAAAAATATTCAGAGTATAAAGTTAGAGGA
>NZ_JAAHGU010000305.1:0-1455 GCF_010692685.1 Okeania sp. SIO2F5
TTACCTAAACGCATCAGAAGGCCAGCACTATAATCTATGATGAGCGTGTCTGGATGAATGATGCGTGTATAATTATGATTCGATGTCATCATTAGACACAAATATTAATAGTTTATCCAGTATACATTTTAGGTAAATTTAGTTATAATAGTCAATGTAGTCAAGGAATTAACAATAACTTTGCTAGTAATTGAGGCCAAATTAAAAGGCAGTCAAAATCAGTACAAAGTTTTAGATGAAATGATTCTCACAGGTCAATTCATCAGAAACAGTTGTTTGCGCTACTGGATGGAGAATAAAGATGTTAAACGCAATGACTTACAAAAGCTTTGTTCTGTACTAGCAAAGGATAGTAATTTTCCTTGGGTGAAAAAGTTAAACTCTCAAGCAAGACAAGCATCAGCCCATAGAACATGGCAATCAATACAACGATTCTACAAAAATTGTAGACTGAAATTACCAGGTAAAAAGGGCGATCCAAAATTCAATAAATTCACTCGTTCAATAGAGTACAAATCAACAGGTTATAAGCTATCTCCAGACAGAAAGAAAATTGAATTTAAAGATGGTTTTCAAGCTGGTGTATTTGAATTGTGGACAAGTCGCGATTTAGTCTGGTATTCAGAGCAACAAATAAGTCGTGTAAGAGTTGTGAGACGAGCTGATGGTTATTATTGTCAATTTCTAGTAAATGTAGAGAGAAAAGAAACTCATAATTTTCAAGGCAATGTCGTAGGAATAGATTTAGGTTTAAATACTTTTTATACTGATAGTAATGGTAATGTTGTAGAAAATCCTAAGTATTTAAGGAAGTCGGAAAAACGACTAAAAAAGCTACAACGGAAAGTATCGCGCCGCCACGAGAAAGGAAAAAAGGCACAATCAAATAACTACCACAAAGCCAGAAAGCAATTAGCCAGGCAGCATCTCAAAATCAGTAGACAGCGTAAAGACCATGCAGTAAAGACTGCACGGGCGTTAATCCAATGTCACGATTTGGTAGTATACGAGGATTTGAACATTGCTAACCTAGTTAAAAATCATCACTTAGCTAAATCTATATCTGATGCAAGCTGGTATCAGTTCACCGAATGGCTGGAATATTATGCTAAGTTGCATGGAATTGCTTGCATAGCAGTACCTCCACATTTCACATCTCAAAATTGTTCCAATTGTGGTCAGACTGTTAAAAAATCTTTGTCTGTTAGGACTCACAAATGTCCGCATTGTAGTTATATTGCTGATAGAGACCACAATGCAGCAAGGAACATTTTAGCTAAAGGTTTAGAAATGCTAGGAGCAATAGTCAACAGTACCGAGGGGCACTCGGAATCTGGGGGAGACCCAAAAGCTACGGGAGAGTCCGACCTCTGGTTTGGTAATAGTGATATTGTCCATCTAAGTCATCTCTGTGAGCGTAGAATCATCAATGATGAGAATCCCGCATCATAATCT
>NZ_JAAHGU010000306.1:0-1432 GCF_010692685.1 Okeania sp. SIO2F5
TTTACCTAAATGGAGCAAGAAGGCCCACACCATAACCCTAGTTTGGTGTTGGGATGAATTGCGACCAACAAAAAAAATCATGCAGATCGCCAAAAGTTCTGCTATATAATGGTAAAGTTAAAGCATGATTATTAGAGAAGCCAAGCTATTAAACGGGTCTAAGGCACAATATCAAGCCTTAGAACAGGCGATCAGAACTGCTCAATTCATTAGAAACAAAGCAGTTAGATTATGGCGCGACGAGCCAGATGTAAATAAAGCTCGTCTATCTGTGCTGTGTAAAGAACTGGCAACGGAGTTTCCTTTTGCTCAAAAGTTGAACTCAATGGCGCGTCAAGCATCAGCACAGAGAGCTTGGAATTCAATCTCTAGCTTCTATCGTCGCTGTAGAGAAGGAGCCAAAAACAAAGGTTATCCTCAATTCAAAAAGCATTCTCGCTCAGTTGAGTATAAAACCTCTGGATGGAAACTATCACAGGATTGTTTAACTATTAATTTCACCGATGGTTTTCAAGCAGGTAGGTTCTCTCTATTCTGTAATCATCAAACCAGAGAGGACTTATTTAGACTGAAAATCAATCGGGTCAGAATTGTCAGGCGAGCTGATGGTTATTATGCTCAATTGTGCTTTGACGCTCACCGCAAAGAAACAGGGAACTATACCGGGAATGTTGTAGGCATTGATTTAGGTCTGACTTATTTCTACAAAGACCAGAACAACAATGCTGCAATTTATCCCAAGTATTTAAGACAAGCTCAAAAGCGAATAAAGAAACTACAGCGACAACTCTCCAGAAAGTTTGTTAAAGGTAAAAAACCTCAATCAAAAAACTACCACAAAGCCAGGATGAGACTGGGGAAGTGCCATCTGAAAGTTGCTAGACAGCGTAAAGACTGGGCAGTAAAGTTAGCCCGGTGCGTAGTCCACTCTAATGATGTGGTTGTCTACGAAGACCTCAAGATACAAAACATGGTCAAGAACCATCATTTGGCTAAGTCGATTTCTGATGCAAGTTGGTATCAATTCACTCAATGGTTAGATTATTTTGGGAAAGTGTGGGATAAGACAGTGATTGCTGTAGCACCAAATTATACATCCCAAGACTGTTCAAGTTGTGGTCATCGAGTGAAGAAATCTCTGAGTACTAGAACTCATCAATGTCCTAAATGCAAGATTGAAATATGTCGGGATACAAATGCGGCATGGAACATTTTAAATAAAGGGATGAAGATTCTAGATGTGGAGTGGAATCAGATCAAAGGTACTGAAGGGCATTCAGGAACCTCCGAGTATTCGGGAACGCTTGAGGAGACTACCACCTCTGCTGTAGATGGGCAACCTGAAATAGTAAGTGGTGTCACTGAATCAAGAATCACAGATGGGTGAGAATCCCGCGCTGTAATTTTTAATTCAGCGCCGGGAGTATGTCAA
>NZ_JAAHGU010000307.1:0-1405 GCF_010692685.1 Okeania sp. SIO2F5
ATTGACATCCTCCCGACGCTGCTCTACGAGACAGCGCGGGATTCTCCAACATCACTGATGGGGGCTTTCTGCTTCAATGCACCCGCCTTCGGGGATTTACTCCCTTCAGGTCTTACAGTCGCTCCACAGACTGACACTGCCTGCCCGGCAGCCTTCTTGGTGGGCGTTCCCTTGCGTCTATCGCCGACGCGGGTTCCCATCCGCAAAATGTTTATACTTGCATTAATATCTCTATCATGGTGAGCTGTACATTCTGGACAGTCCCACTCTCTAATATCTAAAGGTAGTTTATCTACCACATACCCACAATTAGAACAACGCTTGGAACTGGGAAAATATCTATCAATTTTAATTAATTCCCGGCCGTACCATTCTGCTTTGTACTCTAATTGTCTGACTAATTCTCCCCAGTTAGCATCACTTATTGCTCTTGCTAGCTTATGGTTCTTGACCATGTTTTTTACTGCCAAGTCCTCAACTACAATAGTTTGATTTTCTCTAATAAGTTGGGTTGTCAGTTTATGGGTATAGTCTAGCCTGGAATCTTTAATTTTTGCGTGTATCTTGGCTACTTTCAGTCTAGCTTTTTGATAGTTATTAGACCCCTTAGTTTTCCTCGATAGAGACTTTTGAGATAATCTGAGTTTTTTATACAGTTTATTAAAATATTTAGGGTTGTTAACTTTTGTACCATCGCTTGTGGCAATCAGACTACTAATACCTACATCTACACCTACTCTTTTTTTGAGTGGCTTGAGTTTTAAATCTCTGTTGTCGTTAAACCTTAAGGATACTGACCATCTATTAGATGGGTCAAGTTTAACTGTTATTGTAGTAGGACTGCAACCTAGGGGTAGTTGTCTACTCCATCTAATTGGTAATGGTTTACTACATTTAGCTAGATATACTTGACCATTTTTCCATTGAAATGCACACTTTGTGAATTCCGCACTACCTCCGTGACGTTTTTTCTTAAAGTTAGGGTATTTAGTACGTTTATTGAAAAAGTTAGTAAAAGCTGTCTGTAAATGTCTTAAACTTTGCTGTAATGGTACACTACTTACAGATGTGAGAAAGTTTAAGTCTTCCTGCTTTTTCCAAGAACTCAGCATGGCCGAAGTTTGCTTGTAGCTTACACGCTCCTGTTTCTCGTACCAAGCTTGAGTTCTAATAGCCAAAGCTTTGTTGTAGATTAGTCGCACACAGCCTAAAGTTCTCCGCAACAAGTTTTCTTGTTCTGGAGTAGGATAGAACCTAAATTTGTATGCTTTCTCGACCATCTATTGCTAGGGAATTAACTTTTCACAGTTTTAACACATTGTTTGTGAAATATCAACATTGATTGCGATTCATCCCGACGCTCCCCTTCGGGAGAGCGCGGGTCTTCTCGCAACACTTTGATAAA
>NZ_JAAHGU010000308.1:0-1404 GCF_010692685.1 Okeania sp. SIO2F5
GTATCTACTGAATATGATGGGGTAGGCAATTATGATAGCTGCCAAGACCAAAAATCGCGCTCGAGAAGATCGGCTAAATCACAAAAAAGAATAAAGGATCAAGAATAATAACAGGAGAATCAAGTTGGTTATAGAAGATGAAATATGAGACAAAATAATGACAGCAAAAAATTAGTAGAGCAAGTCCTGCAAACAATTAACCCGACCGAAATTGCAGACAAATCCTTGTCTCAAACAGTAGAGGTATTACTGAACCTGATAGAGCAATTACAGACACAACTCAAAGAATTACAAACAGAAAACCAACGTTTAAAAGACGAAAATAACCGTCTTCAGGGAGAACAACAACAGCCCAAAATCAAAGCCAAAAAACCAAGAGGATTTTCCCAGAACTACTGATCACAAAAAGAACGAAAGCCACCTCAAAACCATTCAAAGGGCAGTAAAAAATCTCAGCTCAAAATAGATAGGGAAGAAATACTAGAGTACCCTATGGAATTACTACCCATTGATGCAGAGTTTAAAGGTTACGAAGAAGTAATCATTCAAGATATTACCTTGGGAACCGATCATGTATTATTCCTGAAACAGAAATACTACTCACACTCTACGCGAAAAACTCCCAAGGCAGAATTACCATCAGGTGATGAAGGAGAATTTGGCCCAGGAATTAAAAGCTTAATCATTAGTTTGTACTATGGGGGAAATATGACCCAAGGCAAACTATTAGAGTTTCTAGAGGACATGGGCATTTCCATGTCAGCCGGGCATTTGTCCAATCTGTTAATCAAAAACCAGTCTGGTTTTGAGACAGAAAAAAGTGAAATCTATGAAGCCGGACTATTAAGTAGTCCCTGGCAGCACTTTGACCAAACAGGAGCCCGTGTGGGAGGGGTTAACTATACTACGAATGTAGTGTGTAACCCTCTTGATACGGTCTACTTTACTACTGCCAAAAAAGATAGATTAAGTGTACTTCAAGGTTTACTTGACCGACGAGAATTAGAGTTTATGATCAATCAAGAGACTTTTTCACTGTTGGAGACCTTACATATACCAGATAAATGGAAGAAGTCTCTGGAATTGTTGCCCCAAGAAACTGTATTGAATTCCATAGAGTTTAATGGGCTACTAGATAGATATTTACCATTGTTAGGGCCACAAATGCGTAAACGTATTAAAGACGCAGCAGCAATCGCTTTTGATCATCAGCAAACTGACTGGCCAGTTATAAAAACTCTCCTCTGTGATGATGCACCGACCTTCAAGTTACTAACCGATAATTTAGCTTTGTGTTGGGTACATGAGGGACCAGATTATAAAAAGTTAACTCCCAAGGTTAATGATCATCAACAACTCCTGGAACAATTCTTGGATGATTTTTGGGATTACTATCGAGAGTTA
>NZ_JAAHGU010000309.1:0-1389 GCF_010692685.1 Okeania sp. SIO2F5
TTCATTGTCGCCAGAGAAAAATATTGAGGAGTACAAGTTTGGCCATGTTATCAAGTATTTCATGGTTTTTTCCCGAAATTATCACTCTTAAACAGAAAAAATTGTTACGGAGTCAGTCGCGATCGCAAACAACCAGGAGGAGTACAAGTTTGGCCATATTCTCAAGTATTTCATGGTTTTTTCCCGAAATTATCACTCTTAAACGGCTTTGTTGCATGAAAGTAGCGATCGCAAACACCAGAACGATTGAAATGGAAAACTAGCTCAGAGCAAGGGTCTTGTCTGAACCCATTTCAATTCGAGGGCGACTTCAGTTCTGGATTTACAACAGCAGAAAAATCTGCTCCAAATCGTGAGCAATGGTACGAATAGCAGTAGTGAGGGAAGAATAGCCATGAAGGCGACAGATAGCGATCGCCAACTGACGAATCACAGAAAAATTAGCTGCAGCTTGAGAGTGCCGAATTAGACTCTTGTCCTCTCCAAACACTACATCTTTAACCCAATGTAGTCGATTCTCAATTCCCCAATGTCCCTGAATTCCTACTGCAAATTCTGCAGCACTCAACTCTAGACTACTAATGTAGTAAGCTGTTTGATCATAATCAACACCTGCTCGTTTACCCTGACGCTCTACTTTAATCAAAGACTTAATTCCCTCCCACTCAGAGCTAATTCCCAACAGATGATTAAACACAGATACTGTTCTACAAACCAAAGGATTTCTGCATTTGTCTTATGATATATCAATACTACTTGGTTGTGTTTGTTTAGTCGTTAGTTGTACCTGTTGGTACAATTTTTTTTGATTACCTTTGAGTGCTACCCTTGTAATGATTGTCACTGTCAATGATTAACTTGACTGTTTTTTTTGACCATGTAAGGCATCACAAGTAAAAACCACTCCTTTGAGGTTTAAGCTAGTCAATATGCTTTGGACAACAGCAATTTCACTACTTTCTTGATTGTGAAATTGCTCTACAGGTACAGGTACTCCTTGACAATTACTGAACACAGAAACAACATTGACAAAGTTTTGGTAAGAACTATTACAATCACTCACAGTTGACCATAAACTCTTACCATCTACTGCTAACCATTCGGCCTCTTGAATTGTGATTTGCTGTTTAGCCCATGGATTGAATACTTGAGCCAACTGAGCAAAATCAATTCTGGTCATCATTCGCCGAAATGTAGACTTCTGGAGTGAAAACTCAAAGGTGATAGCTCTAGTTGTTGGTGTAAGGCCAGGTGATGACGACGAGCAAAATCTTCTAGGGCACAATAGGAGAAACAACCGCTCATTGTACCCATAATTACTAACAGTAATACTAACCATAATGGATAACGTCTCCCTCTGGCAGCTCGAAAATCTGGTAACAGGGCCAA
>NZ_JAAHGU010000031.1:0-63079 GCF_010692685.1 Okeania sp. SIO2F5
GTAAACAATTTCAAGCTATAAACTGTAAATTATCAATACCATTACAGACATCCTTAAAACTTTAAGGTTTAGCGATCGCCTAATTTATGAAAAATACAGCTCATACAGTTACTTTTATATTACATTGCAAATATCTATGTAACATGTAAAGATGCCAGCGCTCATTGCTATATTTCAAAAAGATGATGTAGAAACAACTATTTTGATGTCTCACCTCTTAATTGGAATTGCTCCTTATATGGAAATTAGAATGATGGAATTTACCGAGGAGATTAAAGTAGCAAAGGATATTGTTACTAATCATTGCGATTTTGACCATCCTTCTATTCGTTATGTAGCTAACCTATTGAAAGGTAAGGATGATTGGGAATCAGCTATCAATATTTGGGATTATGTGAGAACAATGCCTTACCGATTTGGCTTTTGGTTTGTCAAAGCTTCCCAAACGTTTGAATTTGGTTTTGGAATGTGTACGACTAAAGCTAATTTACAGGTAGCATTATTACGGGCACTAGGAATTGAAGCTAAGTACGGTGAAGCTAATGTGGCAGCGAAATACTTGATACCATTTCTACCACCTGCTTATCGGTTTAAGGTTACTAAAAATATTCGGCACTATTTTTGTTTGGTAAATTTAGATGGGAAGTGGTTTCGGAGTGATGCCTCTTTTACTAAAGAGAGTCTACAGTTATTTGCCTATGCTCACCCAGAATATTCCTTTCTTGTTAATAAGAAGTTCACTCGTGGCGAACATTTTGCGGTTGAACGTGAAGGAGAAACCTTAGAATACACCGTCCTTGATGATTTATCTCAGGTGATGTCCAAGCGACCTTTCTACAAAATGGGTAATGTAGAGGCAATGAATATTCTTCTAGATAAAGCCCAAGGAACGTTTAGACCTATACCTATTTGGGTTACATCAACTTCCGAGTTACTTCGTTATCGCCCTCAAGCAGCTTTGATTAAGGCGTTAGCTGGTTCGGTGACAGAGGCTGATACGGTTCGTCGATACTTATTAGAAAGCATAGCACTACAAGCAGGGAATAGGGAACAAAATTGGGTATATTCAGAAAAATCACCTGATGGTGGATTGTGAAATGGTCTTAAGATAGGCGATTGGTATAGACTGATTATGAACCGCAAGACAGGGAAATTTTTTTTCCCACTTTTCCCTGTTCCCTGCTAATCAAAGAAATAGTATCCCAGAAAACTAGGCAAAAATAGCTTTCATCTTAGGTAGTAATACTTGAAAAGCTTGACCGCGATGAGATAGCGATCGCTTCATTTCAGCAGACATTTCCGCAAAAGTCTTTTCTTGTGAAGGAACATAAAAAATGGGGTCGTAACCAAACCCATCATTTCCACGGAGACTATATAGAATTTCTCCACGGCAAATTCCCTCTGTTTCTAATGCAATTGTGCCGTCAGGTCTGGCAATGACAAGAGCGCAGACAAACTGTGCCTGACGATTAGAATTATCTCCCAATTCTGTTAATACTCGCTCTATTTGTTCCGCAACAGTAGGAGCATAACGAGCAGAATAAATACCTGGTCTGCCATCCAAAGCATCTACTGCCAATCCGGAATCATCAGCGATCGCCCATTTTCCAGTAGCTTTGGCCACAACACTAGCTTTGAGGCGAGCATTAGCTAGAAAAGTTTCCTCAGTTTCCTCAACTTCTAAATCTTTTGGTTTTAGTTGTAATTGTAAATTCAAATCTGCTAGATATTCCTGCATTTCTTGAAATTTCCCCGGATTACCAGTAGCGACAACTAGCAATTTAGGAGTAGTTTTTATGGGAGTAATATTTGTCATTATTTTATATAAATATTTATTTTGTCTTAAATAGAATACCACGTTTATCAACTTTAAACAGGCTGAAGTATCCACACTAAGAACAAAGGAAGTTACCATTAGTCAAGAGAAATATAAGCTGAGTTAAGCATCGCTGAAGATAGGTTTAGTAAAATAGGGGAGAGGAGATTAGATAGAATAGAGTAGTAATTTAATCATCTATGCAATATCTAGAACATACCAACAAATATGTAAGCACTCAGCACTCAGCACTCAGCACTCAGCTATCAGCTATTTATTTTAGTTTTAGATAAAGGCTTTATTAATTAAGTCAAAATTACATCTTACTACAAAAGCCGACTTTAAAGGCTATATTCATTGAGAGCAAGTCTTTAAGGTTGGTATATTATTGCTGAAAGCTGACGGCTAATAGCTGAATGCTTACGCAAATATACTTACTTACTGTGTTAATATTATCTTCCAAGGGTATACAAATACTTGAAATCTAGTTTTAAATCTTCAATTCATTAAACCAAGTATTATATGTTCCGAAAATTCTTCTCTCCTAAGAGAAAATACAAAGTTAGTCTAACAATTTTTTGGTTAATTGTTTGCCTAATTATTATGCTTAGTTTTCATTCATAAAAAATCCTTTCAGAAGACATAAATGTAAGTCCGACAGATAGATACAATATGATTTCTAATCTGACTATATCGGAAAAAGTTATGAACATGGAACAAAGGCTGAAAAAATAACTTGAGGATTATTTTGATCGAGAAATTTCAGAAGTTTCAAAAACGGGTAATGACATTGCTCAAAAATTGTTATAAATTAGCCAAAAAAGTAATATAAGACCTGCGGTATTTTGGGCAATTCCTGAATCAAAATATTTACATTTGGTTTTGAATTTATCCTGGAAAAAAAACTTTAGTTCAAGATATTGACTCCCTCAAACGTGAAAGCCTCATTCGTAAAGTCAAATTATTGAATAATGAAATTACTAATCCTCAGATACTTTTCACAAATTCTTACTTAAGTATGGCCTAACAACTTTATAAATCGATAATTAAACCCTTTGAAGCCAATCTTCAAGAAGAAAGAATAGACACAATATTGTTTTGTTTCGGAAAAGGTTTGCGTACTCTACCAATAGCAGCATTACATGATGGAAAACAATTTTTAGTAGAGAAATATAGCCTAGCAATTATTCCTGCATTTAATTTAATCGATTCCAATTATACTCCCATTCAAAAAGCCAGAATTTTGGCAATGGGTGCTTCATAATTTCCTGCTCAAAATCCCTTACCTGCTGTGCCAATTGAACTATCAACAATTGTTAATAGAAACCTCATAAAAAATATCTCAGCTAAAAATATTTCTAGAGGTTAGCCTGGAAAATTATTTCTTAATCAAGACTTCACGTTAAAAAACTTAAAAAATAAACTTTATTCTCAATATTTTAATATTATTCACTTAGCAAATCATGCAGAATTTAAACCCGGAAAACCCGAAAATTCTTATATTCAATTGTGGGATACTCAACTCCATTTAGACGAAATTCAAGAGATTAATTGGAACAATCCTCCTGCAGAATTATTAGTTTTAAGTGCTTGTAAAACAGCCGTTGGAGATCGAGATGTGGAGTTAGGTTTTGCTGGATTAGCTTTACAAGCAGGAGTTCAATCTGTACTAGCAAGTTTGTGGTATGTTAACGATATTGGTACGTTGGTTTTAATGAGTGAATTTTATGAAAAGTTAAAAACAGCAGCAACTAAAGCCGAAACAATCAGAAAAACTAAAATTAAAATGATTCAAGGAGATGTGTATTTAACAAATAAAAAATTGAAATTTTCTAGAGGATAAATTTCTTTACCTCAGAGTTTACAAATATTGGGAGAAACAGATTTTTCTCATCCTTTCTATTGGTCAGGTTTTACTCTTATTAGTAGTCCTTGGTAAATATTTTTATGGTCTTTGAAAATGTAAATTTATTTTTTTATATTTTATAGGAGTTGCTGTGACTACAACTTAAGATTCTGTAAAATTTGATCCTTAATTTGGCTTTTTTTTACAGCACTGAAACATCAGGAATACCGACAAGTAAATATTCTGCATAGTTAATTTCATACATTCTTATTTACTGGTAGTTAACCATTAGCAAATTTAGAACTATATCTCTGGTGGCTGGAAAAAGACTAACATCCAGAGTAGGTCTGAAGATAGTGGCCAAATTTTAGCAGAACAAATAGCAGCTACATCAAGACTCAACCAATAGTCAAAAATTTATGAACCTAGTTATACCAATTTAAAAATAGAATGCTACAAAAAAAAGGCTGAAAATTATGCCTAAAAAGAACCTCTCCAATCCTTTAAGCTACCTATTTAGATTTTTTATGATTTGTTTATTACTTCTTACTTCTTCTTTGCCGATACTATTTGTAAGAAACACTGATCAAATTGGTATTAGGTCTCTGACTGTGGCCTTTATGCTTCGACAGCTGTTTTGGGACTTGACAAAAAATTGTTATAGATTGAACCAAATTAACTTTTAACTTACTAGAGTAAAGACATTATAAAGTCTTAGCTCTAAATAGTTGGTAAATGTAAAACTATACTTATCAAGAAATAGTATTAATTCTAGTAGCTTTGGAATTTGTCATGGCGGGTTTGAAATATAAATAATTTGGTGTAAAAATTTTCACCCCAGTTATGAAACCTGCTTCAACTTTTTGAAGAATTCCAATGTTAACTGAAACAATATAAGTGGTAACCTGACATTAGTGATAAATTATGGATAGTTTAAAAGGACGAAATTTATTAAGTTTAGCAGACTTGAGTTCTGATGAATTAAAAGAAATTTTACAACTGGCAAGCAAACTTAAATCAGGTAAAATAAATCTCAAATGTAATAAAGTCTTGGGGTTATTATTTTCTAAAGCTTCGACACGAACTAGGGTTAGTTTTACCGTGGCAATGTATCAATTGGGAGGTCAAGTTATTGATTTGAATCCTAATGTTACTCAAGTTAGTCGTGGGGAACCTTTGGCTGATACTGCTAGAGTTTTAGACCGATATTTGGATATTTTAGCTATTCGTACTTTTGAGCAAAAAGATTTAGAAACTTTTGCAAGTTATACAAAAATTCCTGTAATTAACGCTCTCACAGATAGGGAACATCCTTGTCAGGTAATGGCTGATTTATTGACCATTCAAGAATGTTTTGGCAAACTAGATGGATTAACTTTAAGTTATTTTGGTGATGGTAATAATATGGCAAATTCTTTACTGTTAGGTTGTGCAATGGTAGGGATGAATGTCAGGATAGCAACTCCACCAAATTATTTACCAAATGTGGAAATTGTGGAGCAAGCAAAAGCTATTACTAATGGTAAGAGTGAAGTTATAGTTACTGAAGATCCCCAAGTGGCAGTTAAGGGTGCTCAGGTACTTTATACTGATGTTTGGGCAAGTATGGGACAAGAAGAGGAAGCTAATAGTCGAATACCTATTTTTCAGCCTTATCAGGTTAATGAAAAGTTGGTAGAAAGTGCAGCAGATGATGCGATCGTGTTGCATTGTTTACCAGCTCATCGGGATGAAGAAATTACTGATGGAGTGATAGAAGGAGAGCGATCGCGAGTTTGGGATCAAGCAGAAAACAGGATGCACGCTCAAAAAGCTTTATTAGTAAGTCTTTTAGGTAGTGATTAGAGTTTACCAACTGGCAAAGTAGTAGGGACTTTTCATGGAAAGTCCCCACCAGTTTTACAGATGTAAAGATATAGCAGAAGGAAGAAGGAAGAAGAAAGAAGAAAGAAGAAAGAAGAAAGAAGGAAGAAAGCAGCTATGCTGTTTGCCCAGCATGACCTAGGAAAGGCAGAAGGAAAAATCTGGCGTTGTCTGAGTTTTAAGCTGTAGATAAAAATAATATTATTCATCCTTATTTTTCTATTCTGTTTGTCACTTATAGAGTTTTTGAACATGCTAAAAAGAAGCATTATTTATTACTAATAATGTTAATTTTTAGAGGTTATTACTTAATTTTTATATGCCGACTATCATCATTATATTATTAAAAAAACCTTCAAATACATAACTTTTAAATTGATTATTTTTTTTGATAAATTCTAAAATATTTAACCTTATACTCATATTACTTTATACTTTTTATCCTTTTTTTTGCTGTGGTTAAAGTAAATATAGCACTAAACTAAATCCGCTTTCATCCACATAATATAAATCTATTATTCCCTTAATTGCGTTTTTTTTACTCATATAGCAGTAGAAGCAAAGGGCGCGGACATATAAAAAGCTTAAAACTCAGACAAAGCAAGATTTTTCCTTCTTTATTCTGCTATATAATTTAGGTTCAGCTTGGCTTTTTAGCATTTTTTTATATGATACTAACCCCTTCCTTTTTTTCTAATCTTTTTATTTAGGATTGCTATAAATAATATAAACAGTAAATTAATCTATAAAATCCATGATATTCTTAAGTTTGAAACTATGTGCTCAAAAAACAGTCACACACACACAGACTCCCAATTAAACACAAATTTATGCAACTAATTGATTGGCTGATTGTTTTAATATACCTCATCTTAACAATGTGGATGGGACTATATCTTTCTCGCAAAGGTTCAAAAAGTTTAGCAGACTTCTTTGTTTCTGGGCGATCGCTTCCTTGGTGGTTAGCTGGCACGAGTATGGCAGCTACAACTTTCTCTATAGATACTCCTCTATATATTACTGGAGTTGTAGCTAACCGAGGAATTGCTGGTAATTGGGAATGGTGGATTTTTGGTATTTCCCATGTAATAATGATTTATATTTTTGCCAGAATGTGGCGACGTTCTGAAGTTATTACTGATGCAGAATTAACTGAACTTCGTTACGGTGGAAATATGGCTGCTATTCTCCGGGGAGTTAAAGCTTTTATCTTTGCTATTCCTATGAATTGTATTGCCATTGGTTATGCTATGTTAGCCATGGTTAAAGTTGTCGAAGCATTAGAAATTTGGCAAAATTTAGGCATTGATGGTAGTGAAAATAATCTCAAATTACTAAGTGTTATAGGTGTCAGTATATTTGTATTAATTTATGCAGGTTTATCCGGTTTATGGGGAGTAGTTGCCACAGACTTTTTCCAATTTTTCTTAGCACTATTTGGAGCAATTATTGTCGCTTTTTTTGCTGTTAATAGTGTCGGTGGCATCCAAGAATTAATAACAAAAGTTCCTGAAGTAATGCCAGACAAAGATATTTTATCCCTTTCACCTTTAACTATTGGTAAAAATGGCGATACTTTGATTAATTTTAGTAAAACAGCAGGCATAACTGCCAGTACATTTTTTGCTTATATTGCCCTTCAATGGTGGTCTTGGCGACGAAGTGATGGAGGTGGAGAATTTGTACAAAGATTTGCAGCAGCGAAAAATGAAACAGAAGCAGAAAAAGCAGCCTGGTTATTTAATATCATGCACTATGTTATTAGAACTTGGCCTTGGATTTTAGTAGCTCTAGCATCCATTGTAATTTACCCTAATTTAGAAGACCGAGAATTGGGTTATCCCAAATTAATGATTGACTTTCTTTCCCCAGGAATTTTAGGTATAGTTGTTGCCTCTTTAGTCGCCGCATTTATGAGTACAGTTTCTACCTCTATTAACTGGGGAGCTTCCTTTATTACTAACGATCTATATAGAAGATTTATTAAACCTGATGCAACTCAACCACAATTAGTTTTAGTGGGGCGACTTTCCTCTCTATTAGTAACAGTTTTAGGAGCAATTGCCGCATTTTTAGCAACAGATGTAGCAACAGTATTTAGATTAGTAATAGCCATCGGAACAGGTTCAGGATTAGTATTAATATTACGTTGGTTTTGGTGTCGGGTGAATGCAGCAGCAGAATTAACCGCTATTGTCGCTAGTTTTTTCGTAGGGATGACAACAAGTTTAGTTCCTGCTTTCAAAATTGAAGACTTTGGTTTGCGAATTATGTTTATTACTGGCACCGTAACATTACTCTGGGTAACAGCAATGTTTTTAACCCCACGAGAGTCTGATACAACTTTAGACGAATTTTATCGACGAACACTTCCCGGTGGCCCTGGTTGGAAACAGCAAAGGATGAAAACAGGTTTATCTCCAGCACAGGATTTAGGTAAAGATTTACAAAAGGTACTCGCATCTATACTATTATTATTTGGGGCACTTTTGGCAACTGGTGGCTTTCTGTTGCTCAAGCCAAACATTGGCTGGATCTTCCTAATTATTGGAGTTCTCGGTTGGGTTTGGTTGCAACAGCTCAATAAGTCGAAAATTTTGCCAATGCCAAGACCAGGATTAGATGATGAGGATTTTTTTTAAGGAGTCAGGAGTCAGGAGTCAGGAGTCAGGAGTTAGGAGCCAGGAGTCGGGAGAGAAGAGGAGGAGAAAGTTTTTGTCGCGGAGCGACAGATCAAGCGCAGTTACCGAAAAATCGTGGTATAGGCGCCTCCCCTTTTAAGGGGATAAAAAGCGGTCGAGAGATGGTGAGGTTTCCTCGCCATATCTAATCGACCAAGAGAAAATAGAATTCCGTATTTCAAGCCTCTTGCTTTCCTACGGAATGCTGCGAAACAGCTAGAGATACTGATAACTGATAACTGATAACTGAAATGACTGCCTACTGCCTACTCCCTCTTACAAAAATTATCAATTCTTTTCCCCTACTGCCTACTGCCTACTCCCTATTTAATAAAAAAACCATGCAAATTTTTCGTCAATATATTGCTCCATTCATAGTCGTAGTTATATTTTTAATTGCTATGGTAGCAGTCAGCGCTCGTATCTTTTTACCAGGGGATCTAGCAGCACCAGCTCCCACAGAGGAATTAAGTTATCCTCAAGAAGAAGCAATGCTATCCACACCCAATGTTCATTTCTGGTAATGTTCAGTGGTTAGCAAGTTAATTCCAAATTACCAACTTCGTAAGGGTTCCGGTATAGACAGAGCAATGCTGGTTAAATTTATGCATTGGACTTATCAAGAACTTTTCCCAGAGCAAAATTTTAGCCATCTTGCTAAAACAGTCGATCGCTATTTATCAACTCAAACTCCTATTTGGTGGGTTGAGGTCATAGATAAACCAGCAACTTCACCAATAGGTTGTCTGTGGTTGGGGAATGCCATAGACCAGGTAGAGGGCGATCGGGTAACTCATATATTTCTGCTGTATGTCTCCCCATCCCATAGACGACTTGGTATCGGTACAGCTTTAGTTACCCATGCAGAAAATTGGGCAAAAGCTAGGGGCGATCGGCAAATTGGTTTGCAAGTGTTTGTCTCTAACCAACCCGCTCTTAATCTTTACCAGAAGTTAGGTTTTCGGTCTGAGTCTATCTTGATGGTAAAATCTTTAAACGAAGGAAGGGGTAAGAATATAGGAAGAGAAAATTGAAAGTTTCTAGGGACGTTGTATGCAACGTCTCTACTCCCACAAACCAGCAATATTATGTAGATAATGTTGTTGTGCCAAATAAACGATTTGTAAAAAG
Source organism: Okeania sp. SIO2F5 (assembly GCF_010692685.1). Lineage (NCBI taxonomy): Bacteria > Bacillati > Cyanobacteriota > Cyanophyceae > Oscillatoriales > Microcoleaceae > Okeania > Okeania sp. SIO2F5. The sequence continues at coordinate 9,338 of NZ_JAAHGU010000031.1, forward strand.
AAATTTTTCTCCAATAAGGAAAATTTTTTTCCGGGGTAACAGAAGCACCTTCTAATCAAATTCTGGAACAGATGATGTATGATTCTCTTCGCTCATAAGAAGTACTCTGTTGGTAAAACCAATTCCAATCTGGACAACATAGAGCTTCCCACCTGGCTCCACCTTGAGGACTTAAGTAGTAACCCATATTTAATTTTCCGTCCAACGCAGCCTTAATTTGGGACAGGGTTAAGACCACATCTGGAGTCCTGACTCCCTCTTTAGTAGTTAGTAGGACTAATATATCCCCATTCTGAAACAAGCGATCGCTTGCTGCTGCTACCTCTGTATGACAAAGTCGCCAATCTGATGCAACATTTTTGAGGAATTCACCATCTTTTAAAACTGAGAAAAGAAGCAAATATTCTACCTTGTGGATAGTCATAAATTTTAGAAAAAGTGATGATTCTAGTAGTGCAAAACAATTCTAAAAAAATCTACAAAAAGGAAATTGGAAACTTGTGCCTAGAAAGAGCTTCTCTACATGATAAACTTAAAATCAGAATAAAATTTATTTCAAATCATTTATAAAATAAGTCCACTTACCGAAAAAATTGGGTTTAAAGCCCCGTCCTAGAAGGACGGCTTTTCTTAGAACTAGACTTGATAGTTTTCGTCAGGCGTGTTAGCGTAAGATTATATCGAAGGAGGTCGAGATTCGATGATCATTATTGAGTTCAAAGCATACGGCAAAGTTAACCAATATGCAGCTATTGATGAAGCTATTCGGACGGTTAAATTTATCCGAAACAGCTGTATTCGCCTGTGGATGGATAAGAAGGGAACAGGAAAGTACGACCTTAGTAAATACTGCAAGATACTGGCCAAAGAATTCCCTTTTGCTAATGAATTGAACTCAACAGCTCGACAGGCTGCGGCTGAGAGAGCATGGTCATCAATTTCTCGTTTCTTTGAAAATTGCAAAAAGAAAGTACCTGGAAAGAAAGGGTTCCCCCGATTCCAGAAGCATTGTAGATCGGTCGAATATAAGCAGTCAGGATGGAAAATATCCCCTGACAAAAAGTCGATCACTTTCAGCGACAAGAAGGGAATTGGGAAGCTAAAACTCAAAGGTACGTGGGACTTGTGGCGCTTCGACAAGAAGCAGGTTAAGCGAGTTCGCATAGTCAAAAGGGCTGACGGCTACTATGTTCAGTTTTGCGTCTCTGTCGATGTCACGGAGCAATTAAATCCTGCTGACGCGACTGTGGGACTGGATGTAGGACTAAAAGAGTTCTATACTGATTCCAGAGGAAACACCGAACCTAATCCCCGTTTTTATAGAACCCATTTGAGATCTATATAATTATGGTAGTCAAGTCTTTTCGCGCATTAATTTTGAGGAAAATTCAGTTGAAGGAGTGTTGAATTTTTTGTATTATCTCTCCCCAAATCTTCCCTCTTAACCTTTTCTCTCTTACCTTCTGTCTCCTGTCTCCTGTCTCCAGTATAGCTGTCTCCTAGTCAAAAAAACTTGATATTTATATGAAGATACGGTTAGGGGTTCTATAGGACTGGGGAGAAACGTTTAAAGTTTGATCAGCGCAGAGTTTCTCGGAAAAAGAAAGGCTCATCCAATCGTAAGAAGGCAGTTAATAGACTAGGTAGACAACACCTTAAAATAAGTAGACAACGTGAAGAGCACGCCAAGAGACTGGCGCGCTGCGTAATCCAGTCTAATGACTTGGTCGCCTACGAAGATTTGAGAGTTAAGAATTTGGTTAAAAACCACTGTCTAGCTAAGTCTATTAATGACGCAGGTTGGTATCAATTTAGAAAATGGTTAGAGCATTTTGGCACTAAATTTGGCAGAGTCACAGTTGCTGTAAATCCTGCATATACTAGCCAAAACTGCTCTGAGTGCGGCGAGGTAGTGAAGAAGTCGCTATCAACTAGGACTCACGTCTGTAAATGTGGTTGCAAGTTAGACCGCGACCACAACGCCGCAATCAACATTCTAAACATAGCCTTGGGTACGGTGGGGCACGCCGGAACCTGGATCATTGATCCGAACGCTTTGGGAGATCTGTCCTCTACTTTTCCTGACTCCGGTCTGGTTGAGCAAGACGGGTCGTCGATCAAAGAATCCCCGTCCTTCTAGGACGGGGAGTGTCAACCTATAGATTTACCTACTATATTCAGAATGACTGAGGAACATGATATAAACCAAACAACAACTGATTCGGAACAGTTTCATCAACCGACTGAAGATCAAAAAAAAGACTCTTGGAAAAATCGTATCGCTGAAGTTTGGAATGATACCAGCAACCGTGTAATGAAACTGTTACCCGTAGACCGGGCAGCACAAACATTAGTGCAATGGTTTAGCATTGATGAAGCCAAAGTAGCCGAAATATTAACAAAAGTACGCGCAGAACTTCCCACCACTGAAGCACTATTAATTGGTAAACCCCAAGCAGGTAAAAGTTCCATTGTACGAGCTTTAACAGGAGTTTCTCCAGAAATAGTCGGTCAAGGATTTCGCCCTCATACCCAACATACCGAACGTTATGCTTATCCTTCCGACGATTTGCCCTTATTGATTTTCACTGATACTGTGGGGTTGGGAGATGTAAAACAGGAAACACCAGTTATTATTGACGAACTCCTCGGAGAGTTACAGCAAGAAAGTAACCGCGCTAGAATCTTGATTTTGACCGTAAAAATAAATGATTTTGCTACTGATACATTACGACAGATAGCAGAACAGTTGCGACAAGAATATCCAAATATTCCTTGTCTTTTAGCAGTAACTTGTCTCCATGAAGTTTATCCTAACCCTACTGATGACCATCCCAAATACCCTCCAGAATATGAAGAAATAAACCGTGCTTTTGTTTCTATTCAGGAAGATTTTGGGAAGTTGAGCGATCGCTCTGTACTTATCGATTTTACCCTAGAAGAGGATGACTATAATCCTGTATTTTATGGTTTAGAAGCCTTTCGAGATAGTTTAGCAGAATTACTTCCAGAAGCAGAAGCACAAACAATTTATCAATTATTAGACGAACAAGCAAGCAAACAACTGGGTAATATTTATCGAGATGTGGGGCGACGTTATATTTTATCATTTACTATTATGGCAGCCACCGTAGCAGCAGTACCTCTACCTTTTGCCACAATGCCAGTATTAACAGCGTTGCAAGTGTCCATGGTAGGTTTATTAGGAAATTTGTATGGGCAAACAATATCCCCATCTCAAGCAGGAGGAGTTGTTAGTGTGATTGGTGGAGGTTTTGTCGCTCAAGCAGTGGGGCGAGAGTTAGTGAAATTTATACCAGGATTTGGTAGCGCGATCGCTGCTTCTTGGGCAGCTGCATATACTTGGGCGTTAGGTGAAAGTGCTTGTGTTTATTTCGGAGATTTGATGGGTGGGAAAAAGCCAGATCCAAAGAAAATTCAAGGTGTTATGCAGGAGGCGTTTGAGTCAGCGAAAGATAGATTTAAAGGGATGAAAAGTTGAGTAGAAATTGCACTTAGGAGCCATGTAAAAATAAGTTGTACAAATTTTATCTGGGATAAATTGTGAAATATAGCTTCTATCAAAAAAACTGTTCAGGTTATTTTTGCACGAGTCCTTAGTATCACGCCCGCTCGGGTAGTGCGTTCATAAAGTTCTTAGGTGGTAGGTGTAATATCATGTCCGGTTGAATACTTACACTTTGGAGAAGGTAAGGCAGCTATGCTGGAGGCTGGAGGCAGAAGGAAAGAAAAGGTTAGAAGGGAAAAGGTTTTTGATCACGCTATTATCCGGACATGATATATAGCGCTGTGCGCAGGGAACAGGCAACAGGGAACAGGGAACAGGCAACAGGGAACAGGGAACAGGGGGAATAAATTGCCGATCATATAAGACTTCTAGCTCTTTTGCCCCTACTACAATTTGTAAATATACCAGCGCTCATTGCTATAAATTCAAGAGGGAACACTGGAAACGGAGCAAAAATTTGGGATATTCCTGTAGTGTATCAAGAAAGTGTGGGAATGGTAAAATTATCATTGTCCCTCAATACTTTCTATTCTAATAGACATCTCCAGAAAAGAGGCAGTAGGCAGCTTTGCTGTAGGCAGTAGGGAACCCACCCCTAACCCCTCCCCCTCCCAGGAGGGGAAATAATTGATATATCTAGTGTGATAATTGATTTGATTTTTTATTATAGGAGATGTCTAATATAGCGCTGTGCGCAGGCAACAGGCAACAGGCAACAGGCAACAGGGGGAATAAATTGCCGATAATATAAGAATCTATCCCATTAATAGTCAAATTATGATGAAGCTATCCCACTATTTTTAACAAGTTTATTTGTTTAAGTAAAATGTGTTTTAAAAGCTTGATTTTTCGTTTTTAACTATCAACATGCAAAAGTCTTATTAGTGGGATAGGTTCTTTGTAATTCTCTCTCCTCCTGACTCCTGACTCCCCTTCCTGGGAGGGGCGCGCGGGTGGGTTGACTCCTAAGTAATTAGGATTAATATCATACACGTGCTTCAGCAACGCCGAGAAAAGTAGCCTAGTTTGATGAAGATTTGATGAAGATGTAGCCTAGTTTGATGAAGATTTGATGAAGATTTGATTAAAATTATAACTTCCTATTGCTTTTGTTTTTTTTTAAGATTATCGTTGTGATTAAAGATAACCAAATAAAAGGAAACAACCATGAAAAGTCTTAACTATAGCCAACTCAACCCAGAGCAAAAACAACAAATCAGCAATTTAATTGCACAGATGGAAGGGCAACAACAAAATAGCAACTGTGCTGTTCGCTTCGTTGCTCGCGGCGCTACTGGTGGTGAGTTTGGTGGCGGCCCTATTCTTAACTAATAGAGTAGACTAAAATCAAGGATTTGATCTAGCCTTCTCCCAAATAGATCGACATTGAAATGCCTCAATAATAAAAGGAAACAACCATGAAAAGTCTTAACTATAGCCAACTCAACCCAGAACAAAAAGAACAAATCAGCAATTTAATTGCACAGATGGAAGGGCAACAACAAAATAGCAACTGTGCTGTTCGCTTCGTTGCTCGCGGCGCTACTGGTGGTGAGTTTGGCGGCGGCCCTATTTTTGACTAATAGAGTAGACCAAAATCAAGGATTTGATCTAGCCTTCTCCCAAATAGATCGACATTGAAATGCTGTTGGTTTAACCATGAATACCTATGGATAAGTAACCAACTAAAATAGTAGGGACGTTGTATAAAACGTCCCATATTAAAATTTGATCTCTCCATGAATATCAGTAAATTTTCGGATATAGTAAGCTAGTTTTATGAAGATTTGATGAAGATTCTCATTTCCTATTGCTTTTGTTTTTTTGTGAGATTATAGTCGTCATTAAAAATACCCAAATCAAAGGAAATAATGATCAACAGCATTAACTATAGCCAACTCAACCCAGAACAAAAACAACAAGTCAGCAATTTAATAGCTCAGATGGAAGGACAACAAGAAAATAGCAACCCTGCTGTTCGTTTTGTTACTTACTCCCCTCAGCATGGTGGTGAGTTTGGCAGCAAGTAGATGTAGACATATGAAGATTTGATGAAGATTCTCATTTCCTATTGCTTTTGTTTTTTTGTGAGATTATAGTCGTCATTAAAAATACCCAAATCAAAGGAAATAATGATCAACAGCATTAACTATAGCCAACTCAACCCAGAGCAAAAAGAACAAGTCAGCAATTTAATTGCACAGATGGAAGGGCAACAACAAAATAGCAACTCTGCTGTTAGCTTCGTTACTTACTCCCCTAGTTTTGGTGGTGAGTTTGGCAGCAAGTAGATGTAGGCAGGGGAAAATAGTTGATTTTACCTAGCCTTTTCCCAATTATAGATCGAGATTGAAATGTCTCAATTAATTTGAGAAGTGCGGTTAGTTCAATCATGAATACCTATGGATAAGTAACCAACTCAAATAGTAGGGACGTTGTATACAACGTCCCATATTAAAATTTTATCTCTAAATTCCTACCATGAATATCAGTAAATTTTCGGATATAGTAAGCTAGTTTTATGAAGATTTGGTGAAGATTCTCATTTCCTATTGCTTTTGTTTTTTTCTGAGATTATAGTTGTTATTTCAAAGATACCTCAATAAAAAATAAAAGGAAACAACCATGAAAACCATTAACTATAGCCAACTCAACCAAGAGCAAAAAGAACAAGTCAGCAATTTAATAGCTCAGATGGAAGGACAACAAGAAAATAGCAACCCTGCTGTTCGTTTTGTTACTTATTCCCCTAGTCGTGGTGGTGAGTTGGCCAGCTAGCACATATAGGCAGGGAAAAATTCTTGATTTTCCTTAGCCTTTTCCCAAATAGAGCAAGATTGAAATGCCTCAGTGAATTTGAGAAATTTGGTTACTTCAAAAATACCCATAGACTAAGTAACCCTGTCAAACAGTAGGGACGTTGTATACAACGTCCCTATACTATTAAAATCTAAAAGTAAAGTGATTTATCAGATGGAACTGTAATGTCAATAAACACAGAGCTAGAACTGAAAACAAGTAAAGAGCAAGAAGAATTTGGTCAATCAAGTTTTTTTTGGACTGACTCCAAACTTTTTGACGATCGCCAACAGCAAAATATTAATACCCTGATTGCCATACAACAAGTCCTGATGCGTCACCCTAAATTTGCGGATTCTCAGGAAGACACTTCAGAGATTAAAGAATTTTTAGAAGTTTATCATAAAATCGCTACAGAAGCATCAGAAAAATTTCCCTTAATCTGGTCTGATCCTTTTGCTTATCATTGGTGTCAATTAACGTTCGATCTAGTCACAGCAACCATAACCAAAAAACCTTTACCCCTCGTTACTCAGGAATATTGTCAGGGAATTCAACAAAAAACACCCCTGCAAGCACTAATAGTTCACCTAAATCAGTTTAAGTTATTTGCACTTGCTTACGGTTTTCTGTCTCAGCAAAGTTATCAATTTAAAACCCCTTTAATTTGTCATTTACCAGTAGCAATTCCAGGTACATCTCTTTACCTAGAAGGGAATGGAAAAATAGAAATTTACGGTATTAATTCAGAAAAATTAGAAGTTGTAGTCACAAACAACAAACAAACTCTAGAATTAATTCCCAATGCAACATTAGCTGACGAAAATTTGAAAGTAGGTAAATGCCCAACTGTTGAACTTCCCAGTCGGGAATTACGATTTCAACCTTATTGTTTTAATTCTCCAGCTTTTCCAGATGGTCAAGCAGTTGTTGAAGCAGGAATGAAGTATCAGGGGCAATATGTCACTCTAGTCAAAGATGGACTAGCACTGATTGAGCAATATCATCCTCAGAGTTTTGAGCAATTGCATTATTTTATGCAGGTATTAGCTCTCAAACCGATAGGTGTAGGAAATTTCACCAACCTCAGTAGCTCAGATTTTTCTGGCGCTCTAATTTGTAGCGTGATTGAAAATCCTTATAGATTAGCTGATAACTTTATTCACGAGTTTCACCATAATCGCTTATTCTTGATTGAACAAAATAATCCTCTTTTGTTGGATTCGGTTGAAGATGCTCAAGCTAACAATTTATATTATTCGCCTTGGCGTTTAGATTTGCGTCCCCTACGAGGGATTTTCCATGCCATATATGTTTATACACCCGTTGCTCAGTTCTGGTTAAATGTTTATCGAGCAAACCCTACTGGTGAACTTTTAGACTTTACCAAAAGTCAACTTATTAAGATTCCTTTACAACTGCAAATCGGACTTGAGCAGTTGCGCAAATATGCCAAATTCACTCCGGTAGGTCAGGATCTTTTTAATGAATTAGAAAGACAACTTGCTCAGATTAACCAAGAAATTGCTCAACTTCAAATCCCCTCAGATGTTCCAGACTTAGACTTTCAACGAAATGGGTCTTTTCTTTATAATCTACGACCGGGAACTGCCCAATTTTTGACAGTTAAAGAAGCAACGTTAAATCACATCAAGCGTTTTGATTATTTTCAACAAATTGATACTCAATTACAAGCAAATTTAAGTTTAGATGGGTTCTCTAAGAATGGAATAGAAGAAAAATTAGCAGCGATCGCCTACGGGGAAAGACTAACAGGAACTTTTGAGGTCATACCCTCCCTAGCAGAAACTTTAAAACAAAAAGTCGATCGCTTTTCTGAAAGTCAACTGATTGATTTGAGGGAAGAGCAGGGAGTAACCAGAACCTATGGCGACTTGTGGCAACAGTCTACAACTTTACTCAGTTACTTACAAGCGCAAGGTTTATCTCCTGGAGACTTTATTATTATTCATGTTGAACATTGTGATGATTTTATAGTAGCGGTTTGGAGTTGTTTTTTGGGTGGTTTTGTCGCCGTACCTGCGGCAATTTCTCCCAATAGTTCTAACGCAACTTCTCAAAATGCCAAACTGCAACAGGTTTGGCAAGGGTTAGATAATCCTGTAATTTTGACCACCAAGAATCTGACAGAAACAATTAACGATATTCTCAAAGATTCTACTCCTAACCTACTAACTATCGAAAAATCTCAAGAATTTGCTCCGAGTCAGAATTTCCATTCCAACCAACCTGAAGATTTAGCTCTATTGCTCACCAGTTCGGGTACAACAGGTACTCCAAAACTGATTTCTTTTGATGCGGTTACAGTTATTAGCCAATTTTTGTCAGGAAATGAGAAATCCGATCCGTCTTACTGCTCGTTGACTTGGGTTCCTTTTGATAATGCTTCAGGATTTGGTATTGTTAACCCAAGATTGGGTAAAAATCTTTATCTTCCCGCAGAACGCTTTTTCGGAAACCCTATACTTTGGTTAGATATTGTCGATCAATACAAGGTGAAGGGAACGGTCTTAACGAATTTTGCCATGACACAGATTATGGAGCAAATTCAGGAAATTTCCGAACCTCACTGGGATTTGACTTCAATCGAAACCATTGGTTTAGGTGCAGAAAAAATTGTGCCTCAAACTTGCCGTTCTTTTTTACAGACCTTACAAACATTGGGATTGGGTGCGGATGTCCTTAATGTTGGTTATGGTCTTTCTGAAACGGGAGTTGTTGCTAGTAACCGTGAGTGGATAGCAATGGGTTATAACCAGCGTGGCGAACAATTTGTGCAAATTGGTCAACCTTTACCGGGTTGTGGAATTCGTATTGTTGATGATCAGAATAATTTACTCAGTGAGGGTGAGGTTGGTCGTATTCAGATTTGGGGTGTCAACAGAACTGGTGTATATTACAATAATCCAACATTGAATAGGACGCTTTTTACAGAAGATGGTTGGTTGAATACTGGAGATTTAGGATTTCTCAATCACAATTACCTGACGGTGACAGGACGAGAAAAGGAGATCGTCATTATCAATGGTAAGAATTATTCCTGTCAGGAAATTGAATTAGTAGTCGAAGCAGTTGAAGGGGTTGAACCTTCTTATACTGTTGCCTGTAATATTCGACAACAAGAAAGTGATACTGATGAGTTAGCTATTTTCTTCAATACACTAATTACGGAAGAAAGTCAATTAGCCAATTTAGCTAAACAAATTCGGGGAAAAGTAACTCAAACCTTGGGTATAAATCCCAATTATATAGTTTTAACTGAAAAATCAGCGATTCCGAGAACAGCAACGGGTAAAATTAAACGCTTACAACTTAAACAGAGTTTGGAAACTGGTGAATTTGATGCCATCATCAAATGGATAGATGCACTCATTCAGCAAACGTTAGAACATACATTTGTTGGTCCTCGCAACGAATTAGAACGCCAACTGACTCAGATTTGGGAAAAAGTTTTAGGAATTCAACCTATCGGAATCTATAATAATTTCTTCGATTTAGGAGGACAGTCTATCTTAGCAGTTAAACTATTGGCTGAAATTGAAAAAACTGTTCACAAAGATATACCTTTAGCTGCTCTGTTTCAAGCTCCAACAGTTGAAAAACTAGCGAAAATTTTATCTGAAGAGAAATGGTCATCATCTTGGCAATCATTAGTGCCTATTCAACCACTGGGGGATAAAACACCGTTATTCGCTATTCATCTTCTCGGTGAAGGTTTAAGTTTTTACCGACCTTTGGCAAGTTACTTGGGTCAAAGACAACCAATTTATGGGCTAAATTATGGATTAGCGGCAAAAAAAGGGAAAGAAGAAAAAGTTTCTCTACCTCCTACTAAAGATTTAGCAGCTCACTACATTCAAGAAATGCAAGCTTTTCAACCCCAAGGACCTTATATATTATTAGGTGTATCTAATGGAGGAAATGTAGCTTTTGAAATGGCAAAACAGCTTCACGCACAAGGTCAAACAGTTGCCAAGTTAATTTTGTTTGATACCATACATCCAAATGTTAAGCTTCCCCCAAACTGGAACAAGATTTCTCGTTTCCAGAAATTAATTTTAAATGTGATACGAAATATTGATATTCATTGGGGTAATTTTCTATTATTTGAACCTCAAGATAGACTACCTTACTTATTCGACAAGGTACAAAAATTGTTAACTAAGTTGTTTACCCAATTTCCTAAAAAATTATATCTATCTATTAGGTCATCAACTTCTAATGTTACTAAAAAGCATCACAAAATAAATTCTCCGTCTGTATCTCCTAAATGCTATATACCACATTCATATCCGGGTAAAATAACTCTTTTTAAAGCTAAACATACAACTATAACATCTTCCGATCCTACAAATGGATGGGAAGGTGTAGCTGAAGAAGGACTAGAAATTTATAACATTCATGGCGCTCATAGTAAGATTCTCTCAGAACCCAGTGTGCGCATCTTAGCTGAAAAAATGAGGTCTTGTCTACAAAGCACTCTAGACATTGACTCATAATTTACATCTTTCCATCCAGGGGTTAGTTCTTTCTATGACCCATCTAGCTTTAACTGGAACAATTCCTGTTTTTCCTTGCTTTTCTTTGTCTACTTAGGGTTTGCGCTTCACTAGTCTTTTAGTAGGGGTAGGAGACAACCCACCTCTAACCCCTCCGGTGGAGGGGAATACTGGAGACAGGAGACAACCCACCCCTCACCCCTCCGGTGGAGGGGAAGAATGGGAATGAGCGAGGAGGTAGGAGCAAGAATTGTCAATTTGGGATTTTTCTACCATAGTCAGCCCAAAATACTAGCTTTTTGCAGCTCACAGGCACCGAAAAGCTGGCACTTTTTTGAACCCCAAAAAGGCTAATACCTTTATTTATCAATACGCGCGAGAATTAATCAGCAAGCCCTACTTATATCATGTTCCCCCTCCGGGGGAGCTACGAATTGCGGTTGAATACTTATAAATAAATGTTGTGAGTCCTCAGGAGTCAACCCACCCCTCGCCCCTCCCCCTCCCAGGAGGGGAACGACCGAGTCAGGAGGAAATATTGGAGAAAAAGAGGAAATATTGGAGAAAAGTAAAGACAATTTCAGTATTTATTTGATACCGTCGGTACTGTCAGTCCTTAAATTTTATTTATAACTGACCCGTCCGAACATGATATTATAGCGGTTTTCGCAAAGGTAGACTACAAAGCTTCTACTTTTTGCCTTCTGCCTTTAAGCCAAAATCTCTGTATTCTATATTAATCTTCCTATTGTTGAAGTAAAAATAACATATATTTCAATTACTTAAATACTTTAAAACTTGATTCTTAGGGAGTGAAAAAAAAAGTAGCGATCGCAACCCTCCTACGGATACAAAAAATCATTCATAACTGGCACTAATAATTATTTTAATTACATTAAAATCAAAAAAAATATTATCTAATACTTGATGACATATTTACATTTAGAAAATATCACTAAAAGCTTCGGAAATTTTTGCGCTAACGATAATATTAATATTTCCATTGCGGCCGGATCTGTCCACGCTATTCTTGGAGAAAATGGTGCAGGAAAAACCACATTAATGAATATATTATCAGGACTATATCAACCAGATTATGGTCAAATTTATCTAGAAGATAAACTAATAAAAATTTCCTCGCCTGGTGTAGCAATAAATTATGGTATTGGCATGATTCATCAGCATTTTATGTTAGTACCAACATTAACAGTTACAGAAAATATTATCTTGGGAAATAGTGGAAAATTTCATCTAAATTTAAGTACAAAATCCGCAGAAATTAACGCTATGGCAAAAGCCTATAATTTAGAAATACCAGTGAATAGTAAAGTAGCAGATTTACCAATAGGTATTCAGCAACGGGTAGAAATTCTCAAGGTACTTTATCGTCAAGCAAAAATTTTAATTTTAGATGAACCTACAGCAGTTTTAACTCCAGCAGAAGTATATTCTTTGCTGAATATTTTGCGAAAGTTAGCAGCAAATAATCACACAATTATTTTTATCAGTCATAAACTAGAAGAAGTAATGAATGTTTGTGATACTGTCACAGTTTTACGTCGGGGAAAAGTGGTAGATACCATCAAAACAGCAGCGATTACTACTCATAAATTAGCTGAAATGATGGTGGGTCGAGAAGTAAATTTAGTTTCTAATAAAATTGCTGCCGAAAAAGGCAAAATTGTTCTAGAAGTGAAAAATATAGAAGTCAAAAATGACCGAGGTTTATCTGTAGTAAATAATTTATCTTTTCAATTGCATAGTGGGGAAATTTTAGGAGTAGCAGGAGTCGATGGCAATGGTCAAAGAGAATTAGCCGATGCTATTAACGGTTTGCGTTTTGTGGAGAAAGGAAAGATCGAATTTGTAGATAATTTAAAAGTGGGATATATTCCCGAAGACCGCCAGAAAATGGGGTTAATTATGAACTTTAGTATTGCTCGGAATTTGATTTTGAAATTGTTTAGGTTTTTGCCTTTTTGTCGTTATGGTTTTTTGCAGTCTGGAGTAATAAATAATCATGGGAAAAATGCCATAGAAAAATTTGATATTCGTGCCAGTCATTCACAGTTAAAAGTCAATCAACTGTCTGGAGGAAACCAACAAAAAATTATTCTGGCGCGGGAACTTTCTGGAAAACCAACATTAATTGTAGCAATGCAACCTACCCGTGGTTTAGATATCGGTGCTACAGAATATGTACAACAAGCTTTACTTGCTCAAAAACAACAGGGGGCAGCTATTTTGTATATTTCCACAGAATTAGAAGAAGTCATGGCAATGAGCGATCGTATTGCCATAATATATGAAGGTAAGTTTATTGATATTCTAGATGCTGCCACCGCTACAATCGAAGAGGTAGGTTTATTAATGACATCGGGTAAAAAAACATTGATGCCGTAGGTTGGGTTAAGCGCAAGCGCAACCCAACAAAGACCAATGAACCTATCCCACTAATACCAAGCGCAATAAAAGTTTGCTACATTTTCGCATTACAGAGGACTAGGGGAGTGGGTAGGGACGTTACATACAACGTCCGTAAATATACCTCAAAGCCCTAAAAATGGCTAGATCCCTTGGTAATCAAGGAATTATACCTTAATTAGGGCTTGCGTATGGAAAGTCTTTTTGCTCTTTGTAGGAGACAGCTATACTGGAGACAGGAGACAGGAGAAATGGATCGGGAGCGAGGAGGTAGAAGTAAGAATTGTCCCTAGATTTTTCTGCCCAACTATGCGCCTAAAATACTAACTTTTTGAGCGTTAATGGCTGAAATAGGCGCACTTTTTTCGACCCCAAAAAGGCACTTTTCTTTATATGTCAATGCTTGTAGATTTAATCAGCAAGCCCTAATTAGTATATATTATGAAAAGCAGTGGTTTGGTAAGTATTTATACTCTATAAATATTTCTATATTAACTTTCTCATTCGTCAAATTCTCAGGAAAATATTTATGCTTAATATTTACTTAATTGTTGACTACTACGACTTTCTCCTAAATTCTGACTCTTGACTCCTACATTATCATTTTCTTTGTGGGTTTAATACCCCACCGTCAACGGGGGTGTTCACGCATTACTTGGGGAAGCGTAGACGCGGAGCGGCCCTTCGTTGACTATCCCCATGTAATTTTCCTCCTGTCTCCAGTATAGCTGTCTCCTTCTTCAAGTACTACAAAATGTTGGTTATGGGCAGAGTCTTGGTATTACTATACTCTTGTAGACTGAGCATTGGCTGTAATATTTGTCTATAAATTTGAGACAATATGTATTTAAAAGCTTGTAATTCAGACATCAATAAGCTTACAGCTTATTTGTAGTTAATGTGAGCTGTTTGCGCAGCATGACCTAGGAAAAATCTTGTTTGCGAGCCGTTACAGCTATATATATAATTAAAATAATAATGATTATCATTCTTATAATTATGGTTCTTTAATTCCATGTCCTTACCAAAACAAACCAACATTGCCATCGTAGGTGCGGGACCCCACGCCCTAACTTTGGTAACTCATCTGTTGCAAAAACGGGAAAAGTATCGCCATAAAATAATAGTATTTGACCCCAGTGGCACTTGGATGAGTCAGTGGCGACAGCAGTTTGCAGCTCAAGATATACCCCACTTGCGATCGCCTGCCGTTCACCACCCAGACCCAGACCCCTATTCCCTGCGTCGGTTTGCGGAACATCGCCTAGACGAACTATTCCCTCCCTACGACTTACCTGGAACAAAAGTATTTCAAGAATTTTCCCAAGATGTAGTTAGTCGCTGGCAGTTAGAAGACAAAGTATACAAAGCATCAGTGACAAACATTGCTCCCATAACTCACCGAGGGAACCCTCAGTTTAGAATCGAACTAGACGATGGTAACTCAACCATAGCTCGTCAAGTAATCATAGCCAATGGTGGAGGAAAACCTCAACTTCCACAATGGGCGAAAAAAATTCCCACCCCCTATCCAAACCAACGCCTTTGTCACTCCCAAGAAGTAGACTTGCAAAGTTTGCGACTCAAAGGGGAAAAAGTGCTGATTATAGGTGGGGGATTAACTAGCGGTCACTTAGCATTGGGAGCTTTAAAACGAGGCGCAAACGTAGCCTTGATGGTAAGACGTAAGCTCAAAGAGAAATTATTTGATGCCGACGCTGGTTGGTTAGGTCCAAAATATTTAAAAGGTTTTAGCGCCGAAACTGACTGGCAGAAACGATGGCAGTTAATTCAACAAGCACGAGATGGCGGCTCCGTGACACCAGAAGTGATGACTCAGTTGCGCCGTTACCAACACCAAGACGAGTTATCTATTTTTGAGGAATGTCAGGTAGTGGGTGCTGAGTTTGTCGGCGATCGCTGGCAAGTAAAGTGCGATGATGGAATGATGTGGGAGGGCGATCGTATCTGGTTAGCAACAGGTACAAAACTTGATGTCACACAACAACCTATCTTGAAAGAAGTCTTGCATACTCACCCAGTGAAAATAGTGAACGGGTTGCCAGTATTAGATGAATATTTGCGGTGGTCTGGTTGTAAACTATTTATTATGGGTGGGTTAGCTGCTTTGCAAGTGGGGCCTGTCGCCAGAAACCTATCGGGAGCAAGGATGGCAAGTCGCCGTATCGTCTCAGCATTGAAAAGTTGAGTTATGGAAGAAAAATGTCAGGAGTTGGTAAATTAGTGTATGATATTAGTCTTAATTACTTAGGAGTCAGGAGTCAGGAGTCAGGAGTCAGGAGTCAACCCACCCCTCGCCCCTCCCAGGAGGGGAAGAAAGAAGAAGAAAGAATAGTAGAAGGAGAAAGTTTTTTGGTCGCGTAAAGGTAATGGAGTTCTATAACGCTCCTATCCGTTAGCGCAGTTCCCCTAGAAGGGGAAAATGATATCATACCTCAAATTACCAACGCCAAATGTCAAAACCTATAATTACTGTAGTAGCGGGTCCACCGGGAGTCGGCAAAACAAATTTTATTCGGGAACAAATCCCCAAAGATAGTCCTGCTGTTTATTTCAGTCCCGGTACTGGCAATGTTCCCATTGACCACACTTGCCTTGCTACGGATTTTCCCAATCTCAAAATTATTACTGATTCTCAACAGTCAGAACTCCTAGAATATCTTGCTAATGGTACAGTTGCTTTTATCGAATTAGGATTTTATTTAGAGCTAGATGCAATGTCATCACTGCTTGATAATATTCCTAGCAGTCGTATTGCCATTATCCCACCAGGAATAGAAAATAGCGAATGGCATCAGTGGGCAAACCAAACTGTTGAAGGATTTGCTATTGAGAGTAATATTAATAATTGTCAATTTTGGCGATCGCCCACCCAGGGTCAAGTCATCGATCCGGCAAGTTTAGATGTTTTTTGGTATGACGAATTAACTGCTGGAGCTTATGGTCAAATTGTGCGTGCTAAAGCAATTTTTGATATTGCTGATGGACGTGCTTTTTACTTTGATTTTGTCCTAGGAAAAGAGACTGAATATCAAGAATTAAATTTACCAAGATGGTTAAAAGGTAGACCAGAACGTTTTAGTGGAATTGAAGTTTTTGGTCATAACTTAAATCAAAAAGCTTTGGTAGAAACTTTACAAGATTGTTGTTTACCCGATGAAGCAATTTTAGCTTATCAACAACAAGTAAAAGAAACATTAGGAATTACCGAATAATGAATAATGAATAATTAAATAATTCGCGCCTTGAAGACTCCCCTTTTAAAGGGAAAAAAGCGGTCGATATTCGGAGATCCCCGTAGGGTGGGATTGATGGGTTTCCTATAATGAATAATGAATAATGAATAATTAAATAATTCGCGCCTTGAAGCCTTTCCTTTTAAAGGGAAAAAAGCGGTCGATATTCGGAGCTTCCTGTAGGGTAGGATGGATGGGTTTCCTAACCATATCCAATCGACCAAGAAAAGAAATATGATTTCTTTATATTTAATCAATAACGGTTTTAGCCAGAAGTAATTATCCATTATACCAATTTGAAAAAAGAATGTTACAAATAGTTCCAAACTTTAGATGTCGAATAATTTGCTGAAATTACTGAAGCATCAAAGTTTTGAGCTATAAAATCTTACTTTTGACTGTCTTGAGTGCGTCTTACATTCTGAGGGGACCTCAGAATTACGCACTCGATGCATGACTTTTGACTTTTGAATTCCGTGAAACGATATTATCCATTATCCATTAATGAAAGAGGAATAATTAGTATGAAAATCGCAGTTATGTCTTGCATTCATGGCAACTACGAAGCTTTAAATGCTGTATTAATAGATATAGAAAAACAGAAAGCAGAGAAAATTTTCTGTGTGGGAGATTTGGTTGGTTATGGTCCTCATCCTAACGCGGTTGTCGAGCAAATTCGCAGTTTAGATATTCCCACAGTTTTAGGTTGTTGGGATGAGGATATTGTGGAGGGATTAAATTCTTGTGAATGTAGTTATCCTTCTTTATTAGCAGAGAAACGTGGCAAGTTAGCCCACGAATGGACTGATCGAGAAATTCATCCAGAAACGCGAGAATATTTAGCATCTTTACCTCATAGTTTGAAGGTGGAAAATATGTGTTTTGTTCATGGTAGTCCTCATAGTAACCATGAATATTTATTGCCAGATTTAGATGGATTTTTAGCAGTTGAAAGGGTGTTAAGCAGTGGTGCTGATGTGTTGTTTTGCGGTCATACTCATGTGCCTTATGTTCGGACTCTTGATGCTAGTCAATTATTAGTTAAAGTTAGTAGTTTGGGGAGGGAAAATTTAGAGTCAAACAGTTGTATTGCTCCTATGAAAAAAATTGTTAATGTTGGTTCTGTCGGAGAACCTCGTCATGGTAGACCGAATGCTACTTATGTTATTTATGACAATGAAACAGGAGAAGTAAATATTCGAGAGATTCCTTATAATTATCAACTTACTTGTGAAGCTATAGTTGATAAGGGGTTGCCAGAAATTTTTGCTTGGCGTTTGGCAAGGGGTTTAGAATATGCTGAAAAAGCTGATGACCCTACTCATATTTGTGAAAGATAAGTAATAATTAATAATTAATAATTGAATAATTCTGGTTTAAAGCCTCCCATTTTAAGGGAAAAAAAGCGGTCGTTTGGGCTCTTAGCCGAAAACGTCATATCCAATTGACCAACAGAAGAAATAATATTTCCTTATATTCAATCAATAACTGTTTTAACCAGAGGTAATTATTAATTATCCATTATTAATTATCAATTTAATCTCACTTTATCTATAGCATTTCCCATAAAGATAAGGTACATTTACTATCCCCCTAAATCCCCCTTAAAAAGGGGGAGCCTTCAAAGTCCCCCTTTTTAAGGGGGGCAGGGGGGGATCTAAAAGTTTGCCTCATAACTGTGGAAATTGTTGTAACCTAAAAAAAAGCAAAAAATTATATGAATTATTGGGCAATTTTAACTGGAATCCAAGGAAATATCACAGCTTATGAAGCGGTACTTACTGATATAAAAAAACAGAAATATCCTGTAGAAGCTTTATATATTTTAGGAGATTTAGTCGGGCTAAATAGAGATTGCAAAAAATTAGTAGAGCGAGTACGTTATCCCAAAACAAACGAACTTATACCCCAAGTCTGTATGGGATGGTGGGAAGAACAATGTTTGATTTTACATGGATTAACTACCACAGCTGAACCGACAGAATTAATAGCAGAATATGGTATGGATACTGTGAAAATATTATGGGATAATGTGGATAGAGAAACAGTAGAATGGTTGAGAAATTTACCTTTTGGTTTTTCTGAACTTGACTGTTTATTAATTCACGGCAGCACTCTGGGGGTAAGTGAGAAATTGACTCCCGATACTCCACCGATACAAATGTTAGATAGATTAATGCGTTTTGGCGTTAATAATTTATTTTGTGGTCGGTCTGGTTTAGCTTTTAAATATCAGTTGGAAAATGGTTCGGTGAGTAGTGGAGTGACAAAGTTGGGAGCTGAAGTAGGTACTATTGAGACAACATCATCTACTCAAACTTTGACAACACTCCGTCAGGTTATAGGAGTCGGTAATGTGGGAAGTGTGCCGGGAAATGCGACTTATACTCTTTATAATCCTGGTACTAATCAAGTGAAATTTAGAACAGTTAGCGAGGCATATTCATAATCTTGCTCTTACTTCCAGAACTTTAACGAAGTCAGAAGTCAGAAGTCAGAAGTCAGAAGTTATTTTTGTAAAGGGGGTTAGAGCAACTCTCCAAAAACATTTCGCCTTAAAAGGCGTTGCTCTAAACTCAATTATTTTGGTGATTTCAGTTATCAGTTATCAGTACCTCTGCCTAAAGTAAAGTGAATTGAAATATTGAACTTTATTTTTTTTCATCCCCTTGAAAGTGGAGGCTTGAAACCTTATTTTTTGGTCAAATAGTAGCTAAAGTTCAGCAACAAAGCCATGAACAATTAATAATTAATAATTACCCCTTATAATGCTATACTTAGCTCAAACTTCAATTATTAAGTAATTAATACAGGTAGAATAACATTTTTGATAATTATTAGCTTAATCTTGTCTTAATTATTCTTATGTTTACTACTCCCCTACTCCCCTACTCCCCTACTCAAGAAACTGTAGCAAACATTTATCAAATTGATATCATCTAACCCCACTTATTTATCAGCCTTACTTTCCGGAGGACAAACTGCAAAACTGTCTCTTGTTTAGAAACAATATCAGCTCTGCCCTCCATACCAGCTTGGATGCTACATTCAGTTTCAGGGGAGCGATCGCCACCAACAACTTTAGAAACAGCTTTCCCAGATACAGTAAGAGCAGACCTTTCTGGCTCAATAGTCACCTCGTAGAAACTATCCACAGCCCCATTTGAGACAATCACATCTGGTGAAACTCCCACTACTTTACCTCTGAGAGTGCCGTAATCTGTATAAGGACAAGCTGTTATTCGCATATCCACGTTTTGACCAACTTCTACCAGACTAATATCCCCCGGTTTCACCCTAGCTTTCACAACGACAGCAACATCAATGGGAGCAATTTCAGCGATAGATTCTCCTGTAGCTACAACTTGACCAAGATTTCGTAAACCTAACTGGAGGATGACACCAGACTCCGATGCCGAAATCACAAAATCCTCCTGTTTTCTCTCAACTTCTTCAACCTCTTTTTGGTTGTACTTGATTTGATTCTCTATTTCTACTTGCTGCTGCATCAAAGCTTCTTGCTCTCTATTTAATCTGGCTAACCTAGCTTTACTGGTAGCGCTTTCTTGGGTAACTCTCTCCCTGGCTGCTGCTACTTCAGCATCACTAGGATTAAGAGCTGTTTGAGCAAGTTGCAGTCGAGCGCGGGCAACTTCTACTGCCTGTTGTTGTCTTTCTATTGTTTCTGCTTGTGCTTCTAGTAGCGATGTTTGGGAGTTGAGAGCTTGTTGTTGTTGCTCTACTTCTAATTGAGTTTTATTTAATGCTTGTTGCAGTCGAGCGCGGGCAACTTCTACTGCTCGTTGTTGTCGCTTGATTGTTTTTGTCTGTGCCAAAATCACTCCTTTTTGAGCTTCGATCGCTTGTTGTTGCTGCTCCACTGTTAATGTTACCTCATCTAATCTATCTTGAGAAATTGCTCCAGATGCGATTAAGGGTTGATAGCGATTCAATTTGTTAACTGCTAGGTTAAAAGCAGCTTCAATAGATTTTAAGGTAGCTGTAGCTGATGTTAAGTCTGCCTGTGCTTTTTGCAATTCTTCTTGGGCTAATTTTAAGTTTGCTGTTTCTTCGACGGTGGTAGAGATATTACATATTGCCTCTTGACTACATGATGCTAAATCTTTTTTATAGGCATCTCGATTAAACTTGGCTGCTTTTACAGAAGCTTGGATAGATTTTAACTCTGACTCTATTGAATTATACTCGGCACGCGCTTTTTCTAAATCTTCCTCGGCTAATCTCAGATTTGCTTGGGCAACTTCAACTTCTGCTACACTGTTTAATTGCTGGTCTTGATAGTCTCGTTTGGCTTGTCTGAGTTCCGCTTCTGTCAAAGCAAGAGTTCCTTTAGAGCGATCGCTTTCTGCTAATATTTCGTTATCTAAACTTCTAATCTGGGCTTTTAGTTGTACAAGTTGCAACTGTAGTTGTTGAATTGTTCCTTGCAACTGGAGTTTTTCCGTCTCAAGACCATTATCGCTGAGGGTAGCGATCGCTTCTCCTTTCGTAACAGTTTGATTTTTACTTACTGCTATATCAGCTACCGTTCCCCCTGTAGCAGCTTGAACTATGCGTAATTCTCCTGTAGGCCGAACTATTGCGGGTGCTTTCACCGTAACGTTGTATTTGGTGACGGTTGCTATTATCAAGGCAGCAGTACATCCACCCACGATAAATAGCCCACCGCAAGTTGTCCAAATATTGAGATCGGGTAGAAATTCCTGGCTGTTGACAGTTGGCAAAGTCGCTTTTCTGATGTCGTTAAACATAATTTAGTCCTTTATTTCAAGTTGTTCATTTATAGTGGCCTACTTACCCAAAAACCTCTTAAAAAAAACTTTATAGAAATTTTATGAGAATAATTATCATTCTCACCTTTTTATGATACTATTCTTATGGACTTATTTAATAAAGGAGTAAATTAATGTCCAAAATTGATATCATTCGGGCTTGGAAAGATGAAGAGTATCGCAATAGCCTGAGCGACTCTGAAAAAGCACAACTACCGGAAAACCCCGCAGGGGTGATCGAACTTGATGATGACGATATGTCATCAATGGTTGGAGGAGAAGGAGAATCTCAACATTTCACTCACACCAGATTTTGTGACCATTGCAAGGGTGGTGACGCCGGTGAAAGTATAGAGCTAGAGGAATCCAGGGTATTCTAGGTTTTCTAATTTTACGTTACAGCGGTTTTCATGTCAGTAGACCAGAGTAGGGGCGTTAACGATAGTTATGCGAAGCAAATGACATTGGCTAACGCCAAGCTCTGCTTTATATGTCGCGCAGCGAAACGCCCTTACAGAGTTTTGGTTATGATGATGTGGTTTATCAACCTGAAAAGTGCTGTAATATCAAGTAACATTAATTAACGGCAATGTAGGGACGTTGTATGCAACCTCCCCACCAGGTTCGGTCATTTCAGTTATCAGTTATCAGTACCTCTAGCGCTCACCCAAAAGCTTGAAATACAGAATATTCTTTTTTTTATCCTCTTAAAAGAGGAGGCGTAATATCATGTCCGGTTGAATAGTTATAATTAAAGCTCGTAGTAGGGCTAAAGCCCGAAGATAGATATTTTAAGGGCTAGAGCAATTCTACAAACAAAAACTTTTTTTATCGCTAATTAGGGTTTGCTGAAAAAGTCTTATGGGTGAGGGTAGGAGTCAGGAGACAGGAGACAGGAGACAGGAGGAATGGGGAATTTAGAGGAGCCAGGAGAAAGAATTATCCCAAGATTGTTCTGCGATAGTCAACCCAAAATCCTAACTTTTTGAGTTCCCTAGAACGAAAACCTTGTACTTTTTCAAGACCAAAAAAGGCTAAAATATTTATCTGTCAACGCTTTTAGATTTAATCAGCAAGCCCTAATTATCTGAACATGGTATAACTACCCAAATTTTTGGGTAAAAAGCTAGCGGAGAGTAAGTTTTTCACCGACTTTGTCACCCCCTTCAACTTCTGCCTTCTTCAAGCCCTAATAAAGAAATTATCCCCACTCAGTTCAGGTTGGTTTTCAAGAATCGCAAATTGACCGCCACTGCCAAAACCAGCATCACTACCATTGGCGTTATAGAACAAATTACCGTTGTTAGAGTTATAAACGATCGCTGCCTCAGAACTTTCCGCAGCAGTATCAGTCGTCACGGTAGCAAACACATCATCAATACTGGCATCACTCTCAATGGCATTAAAAGTTCTCCTGTCAAGAAGAATCAAATCTCGCACTAGGTCGAAATCAGTTATGGTATCTACACCAATATCCTCTGTGGCAAATTCCTGATTTGTAGCAAAGATGAAGCGGTCTATACTGGCTCCACCTGTGAGAGTGTCGTTTCCTTCACCACCATTTAAGCGATCGCGACCGATACCACCAATCAGGATGTCGTTCCCATCACCACCAAATAAATGGTCGTTACCAGGGCGGCCTTGAAGATTGTCGTCTCCTCCCTTACCAAAAATCCGGTCATTGCCACGACGTCCAACTAGAGCATCTGCAACTGCACTCCCCACCAGGGTGTCATTTCTCCGACCGCCATTGACCGCTCCATAGATAGTGGATGTAAAGCCAAACAGGTTTTCTTCGCTGTCAGTGGCAATCAATTCTAAAGTACCATTGAAAGCACCACCTGTTTCTGCATCTAGTTGCACTGCTAATTCGACTGTGTTTTCTGGTGCGAGATTGAAGTTATTTGGCAGTGGATCAATTACGCTAAAACCATCGGGCAAATTTAAGTCCGTCAGAATCAGAGGGCGATCGCCAGTATTAGCTATAGTCAAAGTTTTGCTTGTGGGAGTACCCACTCTCGTACTGTCAAAGTCTAATATGACATCAACATCAATAATATTCGTATCACCATCTAAAATTTCTATTTCAGCTCCTGTTTCTACTGCACGGAACCCAATACTATTACCTTCTTGGTCGCTGTAATCGCCAATAATCACCCCCCCATCATTTATATCCGCCGCGAAGGTACCCGTCGCCCCAGGAAAATTAATCTCTTCAAACTCGCCATTTTCCCAGATGAAGCCATTAACGAATTGTTCGGTTTCGTCCGAAGTTAACCAACCAACAATACTGTCATTGTTATTGATACCACGGGCGGTAGTAAAACTAGCTCCAGGAAATTCGAGTTCTTCGATAATATTGCCGTTTTCCCATACAAATGCAGAGTTTCTGTCATCGGGAATCCGAAATTGTCCGACTACTTTTCCTGCATCATTAATATCCCAAGCGAGAGTTCGGTCTGAACCTTCAATATCTAAGTCTGTGACATTCAAATCCTCTCCTTCTAGCAGAAAGGAACTTCCCCCAGCAAAGTCGGGAAGTAAGTAAAATCCTGAAATTTGCCCGTTACTATTGATTCCAGTAAGTTCAACGCTGCGTTCGGGAAATTGGGGAAAAGGATTGACGATAGTAAAATCAGTGCCATCGTATATGTAGCCTTGGCTCACCCCGTCTGGTTCAAAGTCTGAAGTTGTAAAAAACGAGCCTACTGCTTGACCGTTATCACCCAGACCCCACGTCAAAGTAGAGCCAGTCTCAAAAGCAGTAAAAAAATCTATGTCCCCGTTTGGCTCTAACAAAAAGCCTAGGTTATCCGAGTGTCCTGCGATTTGCCCTGCATTGTTAATCGCATTTACAATTGGGAAAGAGGCATTTGGCACTTCAAAACTTTGATAGGCAAGGGCCATTAAAATTCACTCCTTTAGTTGTGTTTTTTCACTTTTTTTACATAGCACGGCAACATACGAGAGTGTCAGCTAAAAGTTCTTCTGGAACTTAGTTTAGGGACTTTCTCAGTAGCCGATATTTGCCATATTTTTGAGAATGATTATCATTCTATATTAGGATTGAAAAAATTAACACTACCTCAGAAAAATTTCATTATTTGGTGGCTATGAATCAAAAATGCTTGAGTGAAACTGCTTGGTATCAGGCTCTCACCTTGACCGAACGAATTGGCATTATGGAAGGCCAAAAATTGAATCCAGAAAATTTTGATGCAGAACTAGCAGAGCGTAGAATTAAAAAATGGCGTTCCCAGACTCCTTTTATTTCCGACAGCTATTACCAACAACGGCTAGCAACAGATGGCATTACTCCCCAGGAGTTTCGCTACCTATTGGGGGAGGGAGATGAGGGCATAAAGGATCGTTTTATGTCTCTTAAGGAATCGGCCACTTATGCTCATTGGTGGAGGAAACTGGAGAAAGGCTTTTCTCGGAGTCAATCGCCTAAAATCAAAGTCATTCCTCCTAGTGAGTTACCATCTGGTCAAGAGTCGAATGGTTTTTTGTATGCGATCGAACCATTGGTCAGTCAAGGAATTTCCAGTCTAGAAGCAAGTATCGAAACCTTACTCAACAAATACCAGGAAAATAAGCCACTCCCCTTTGACCCCAATACAGCTAAAGCCATCCTATTTAAGCATCTCCCAGAAAAATTACTCCAGATTTTGAGCCAGACAATGGTGCTAGAATTAAACGTAGCTCGTCTCCAAGGTCTGCTATCCGGAGATACCCCCAGAGAAAGATTCTTAAGCTTTTTAGACAGGATTTACCAAAAAGATGTTATGGTCGCTATCTTGGCAGAGTATCCTGTTTTAGCCAGACAATTAATTGTTACTATCGATCGCTGGGTATCCTTTAGCCTAGAATTTCTCCAACATCTGTGTGCTGACTGGGAAGCAATTTGTACCGAATTTAGCAGCGAAAAGTCTCCAGGCGTGCTAAAAGAAGTAAAAGTAAATGCTGGAGACACTCATCGGGGAGGTCGTTCGGTAATTATAGTCAAATTTAGCTCTGGGTTTCAGGTAGTTTATAAACCTAAATCCCTAACAGTAGACGTGCATTTTCAACAACTGCTAGTCTGGCTGAACGAGAGGGGAGACCATCCCTCATTTCAGACTCTAAAAATTATCGATCGCGGAACTTATGGATGGGTAGAATTTGTGAATTTTCAGAGCTGTCACTCCCAACAACAAGTGTGGCGTTTTTATCAAAGAATAGGGGGATATCTGGCTTTGTTCTATGCTCTGGAAGCGACAGATTTTCACTCGGAGAATATTATTGCTGCCGGAGAGCAACCCATTCCCATCGACCTCGAATCCCTTTTTCATCCCCGTTATAAAGTGACAAATGCAGAACCGTCAGTCATTCTCGCCAGAGAAGAGATGACTTACTCGGTGTTGCGAGTGGGATTATTACCCCAACGTATTTGGGCAAAGGCTGATTCGGCAGGAGTCGATATTAGTGGTATCGGTGCGACTCCAGGTCAGATGATGCCAAACAACATCCAGTCTTGGGAGGGAGTAGCAACAGATGAAATGCAAGTGGTTCGGGAGCAAACGGCTCTTGAGACTTCTCAGAATAGACCGTACTTGAATGATGCTGAAGTCAATGTTTTAGAGTATTCAGAAGCAATAATTGCTGGATTTACTTCTATTTATGAATGTTTAGTAAAATATCGAGATGAGCTGCTATCGGATGCAGGAATTTTAACCCGTTTCGCTGAAGATGAAGTGCGGACACTCTTGCGTCCGAGTCGGATTTATGCTTTATTACTAGGAGAAAGTTTCCATCCCGATGTGTTGCGTAATGCTCTGGAACGCGATCGTTTATTCGACCGCCTCTGGATAGACGTTCAGCATCGCCCAGAGCTGGCTAAAGTCATTCCTGCCGAACAGAGAGATTTGTGGCAGGGTGACATCCCCATGTTTACTACTCGTGCTAACTCTAGAGATTTAGTTGCTAGCGATAACCATTTGTACCAAGATTTTTTTGAGGAATCTGGTATAGAATTAGTGGAAAAACGCCTACAGAAGTTAGACAAAAAAGATTTAGAGCGACAAATATGGTTCATTCGTGGTTCTCTTTCTACCTTAGCACTGGCAACTGAATTTGGGGGGTGGAAAAGGTATTCTACTTTTACACCACAGATAATCCCAACTCGGCAGGAACAACACTCACGCTGTCTAGAAATTGCTCAATCAATTGGCGATCGCTTAGAATTATTAGCCCTAGGGAGTGAGTCTGATGCTACTTGGATAGGACTGACGCTGGTGAGAGGAAAGGATTGGATTTTGCAACCTTTAAATTGGAGTCTCTATGATGGTTTATCTGGGGTGATTTTATTTCTAGCTTATCTGGGAGCGATGACAGCAGAAAAACGCTATACTAACCTTGCCCGTTCGGGTTTAAGAACATTACAAAATCAACTACAGCAAAATGAATCCTTAATTAAATTAATTGGAGGGTTTAGTGGGTGGGGAGGAATCATTTATACTTTGACTCATCTGGGGGTATTGTGGCAGCAACCGGAGTTATTAGAAGAGGCAGTGAGTTTAGTTGGTTTGATGAAAGCTAAGATTTCCCAAGACAAGGTACTAGATGTTCTTGATGGTTCTGCCGGATGTATTGCTAGTTTACTCGCTCTCTATACTTGCGTTCCCTCTGATACAGTTATCAATGCTGCTATTGAATGTGGCGATCGTCTACTGACAGAGCTTCAATCCCAGGAAAATAGCTGTTGGTTGTTTGCAGACGAAATAACTCGAAAGGGTTTCTCTCATGGAACTCCTGGAATAGCTTGGGCATTATTGAAATTAGGTAATATTACTAACGAAGATCGGTTTCGGCAAGTTGCTAACTCTTTAGCATTAAACGCTCAGAAAGAAGAAAACAAGCATGTCACCTGGTGTAATGGTGTTCCTGGAGTGGGATTAGCAAATTTGCGTTTTCTCCAAGATGGACAGGGTGAGCAAATGTTAGCAGAAGTGCAAGCTGCGATTAAAATTGTCCTCAACAGAGGATTTGGTCTGAATCATTGTCTCTGTCACGGTGACTTGGGGAATCTTGAATTTCTGCGGCAAGCTCGCGACATCCTGAATGTTAATCAGTGGGATGCTGAAATAGATCGGATTACTGCTATGATTCTTGAGAGTATCGATAAATATGGCTGGCTCTGTGGAGTACCATTAGGAGTGGAAACCCCTGGTCTGATGTGTGGAATAGCAGGTATTGGCTACGGATTATTGCGACTCGCCGAACCGCAGCGCATTCCTTCAGTATTAGTGCTAGAACCTCCCATTATCAGTTAACAGTTATCAGTTATCAGTTTATTATCTGTTGATTGTTATACCAATTAGTTATCATATCATGTCCTCATGGTATTGTTTGTGTAAAAGGTGAGAAAATATTTACCGTGAGCTTAGGGTTTTTATGCTATCAAACCTTCTTCTTCCTTCTTTATTTCTTCTTCCTTCTTCCTTCTTGCTTCTTCCTTCTTATAGATAAAATATGAAATACCCAGTAGTTTTACAGCATAACGTCGAAGACTGCGGAGCTGCTTGTCTAGCAACCATTGCCAAATATTACGGGCGAATTTTCACCCTCGCTCGCACTCGCGAAGCTACTGGAACCGGACAACTGGGAACTACATTACTTAATCTCAAACAAGGAGCAAAAGTACTTGGTTTTAACGCTAGGGGAGTGCAAGTCACCTTGGAATTAGTCGATAAAAATAGTATCCCTTTACCAGGAGTTATTTATTGGAAGGGCAATCACTGGGTTGTTTTGTATGGAAGACGAGGTAAAAAATACGTTGTTGCAGACCCATCTGTGGGAATTCGATTTTTAACAAAAGATGAGCTGATTTCAAGCTGGACGAATTGGGCAATGCTCTTAGTAGAACCGCGCCCAGATTTTTATCAAAACCCAGACGATAGGGATAAAGTTACAGGTTTGTGGCATTTACTAGGGCGTATCTGGAGCTATCGCGCTACTATTGCTCAAGCTTTACTGTTAAACCTATTTATCGGTATGCTTTCTTTAGCTTCTCCATTTTTAATACAAATCTTGACAGATGACGTACTGATTCGCGGGGATAGGGATATGCT
The DNA here is from genome assembly GCF_010692685.1 of Okeania sp. SIO2F5. Lineage (NCBI taxonomy): Bacteria > Bacillati > Cyanobacteriota > Cyanophyceae > Oscillatoriales > Microcoleaceae > Okeania > Okeania sp. SIO2F5. Next base: position 37,772 of record NZ_JAAHGU010000031.1, read on the forward strand.
GACGGGAGTAGCGATCGCTGTCTTGGTAATGAATACCATTGGCGTTAGTCTCAGATTTATTCAATCAATGCTCATTGCTCACTTTGCCCAACGCTTGGAGTTAGATATCATCTTGGAGTTTTGCCGAGTCATGCTCCAACTTCCGCTATCATATTACGAAGTGCGTCGTAGCGGGGAAATTGCTAGTCGATTGAGAGATATCCAAGAAATAAATCAACTCATTTCTCTAGTTGGAATTACTTTACCGAGCCAATTTTTTGTGGGAGTTATTTCCCTAGGATTCATGGTATTCTACAGTTGGAAACTGACTGTAGTTCCAGTTGCGATCGCTGCCATAATGGCGATAACAGTCCTAGGATTATTACCCACCATGCGTCAAAAACTTCGGAATTTCTTAGTCTTAGCAGCAGAAAATCAAGGAGTTTTAGTAGAAACATTCAAAGGAGCATTGGTGCTGAAAAGCACAAATTCTTCCCCCTACTTCTGGGAGGAATTCCAAGGTCGCTATGGCAAACAAGCTCGTGTTAGCTACCGCGCTACTCAGACAACGATTGTTAGCAATACGTTCACATATTTCTTTTCTCGGAATGGGGTGATACTCTTACTGTGGTTTGGCAGCACTCTCGTCATCCTTCAAAAATTAACTATCGGGCAACTCTTAGCATTCAACGGCCTGAGCGCAAATTTCTTGACTTTAATTATTACTTTATTGAGCTTTATCAGTCCTTTCACTCGCGCTCAACTAGCAACCAAGCGACTTGTGGAAGTTATGGAATCTACACCAGAAAGTCATGACGAGCATCAATTGCCCGTTGCTCAAATTGCGGATAATACAAATATTGTTTGTACAAATCTCAATTTTCACCACCCAGGTAGAGTTGATTTACTCAAAAATTTTTCTCTGACGCTTCCTGGTGGAAAAGTTATTGCCCTGATAGGTGAATCTGGTTGTGGTAAAAGCACTCTCGCTAAACTGATTGCCGGATTGTATCAGGTGGATGACGGTAATATTCGCATAGGTGTTTATAATCTAGAGGATATTGACCTCAGTTGTTGGCGACAACAAGTAGTATTAGTTCCCCAAAATGCTCATTTTTGGAGTCGAACTATTGTTGCTAATTTCCGTCTTGCTTATCCAGAGGCAACATTTGAAGAGATTGTTAAAGCTTGTCAGGTTGCTAAAGCAGACGAGTTTATTACCAGGTTACCTAATAAGTATCAAACCATATTGGGAGAGTTTGGTGCTAATGTTTCTGGTGGTCAGCAGCAAAGATTGGCTATTGCTAGAGGAATTGTTAGTGACCCACCGATTTTGATTTTGGATGAATCTACTGCTAATTTAGATCCGGTCAGTGAAGCGCAGGTATTAGACAGATTGTTGTCTCATCGGCGGAATAAAACTACGATTTTAATTAGTCATCGCCCGAAAGTGATTAGTCGGGCGGATTGGATTGTGTTTTTGGAAAACGGTAAATTGAAGTTGGAAGGTACTCCTGAAGATTTGCGCTCTAAGTCTGGAGAGCATTTAGATTTTCTGATTCCATAGTTATCAGGACTTACGCACGGACACTATCTGTAGGGGCAATTTCCTCCGGAATGCTGCGCAAACATGAATTGCCCCTACAAAAAATACAATTACCGATCTTTTGCGTAAGTCGTGATATTATCAAAATAATGGGGAGGCTTGAGACCTTATTTTTTTGTCAATCATGGTTTAGCAAAATAATTGGGTTTACAGCCGTTTTCATTTGAATAGACTACTGTAGGAACTTTGCATGCAACATCCCTACAGGGTTATCATTTTTTTAGTGTGGTTCATTGACCTGAAAACTGCTATAAAGATAGACCTGGATCGGCGAAATGTTTTTGGAGCCTTGCTCAAATACCCGTTACAAAAACAACTGTCAGATGTGTGTCTTACATTCTGTTAGCGAAGCGTTTCCGCCGAAAATGGAGACCTCAGAATTACACACTCGCTTCTGACTTCTGACTTCTGACTTCTGACTTCGTTAACACTGCCTCACCAATATTTTTTGTTAGAAAGCTAGCTTTTTTTTTATAGAATGATTATTATTATTATAAAGTATCTATTGGAGATTGTTTGCTTGTGAACAAAACTAATGATCGTTTTGAAGTTGTAATTGTGGGGGCTGGTGCTGCTGGAATTGGCTGTGGAGTAGTCTTAAAAGATTTAGGGATTGAAAACTTTGTCATTTTAGAACGACATCAAGTAGGGGCTTCTTTTAGTCGTTGGCCAGAAGAAATGGGATTCATTACGCCGTCGTTTCCCAGTCATGGTTTTGGATTGCTAGACCTCAACTCAATAGTTTTAAATACTTCTCCTGCCCTCAGTTTTAGAAAGGAACATCTTTCAGGCAAAGAATATGCCCTATATTTGGAGACTGTAGCAGACCATTTTCAACTACCTATAAAAACTGAGACAAATGTGAAAACTCTTACAGCTTTACCTCAAAACCAAGGCTTTGTCTTGGAAACTTCTAAAGGCGAGTTGCGGTCGCAGTTTGTTGTTTGGGCAGCAGGAGAGTATCAATATCCCAATCTTAATCCTTTTCCAGGGGCAGAATTGTGTATTCATAATTCCAAAATACGTTCTTGGAGAGACCTTGAGGGGGACGAATTTGTAGTTATCGGCGGCTATGAAAGCGGTGTGGATGCAGCGTCAGTTTTGGCAGCACTAGGGAAAAAAGTAAAGTTAATTGATCGCCAGAGTAGCTGGTTAAACTTAGACTCAGATCCTAGTGTTTCTCTATCTCCTTATAGTATAAAACGTTTAGATGTAGCTTATTCTATGGGTAGAATAGAACTTATTGGAGACAAGCAGATTGAAGCAGTCAAAGCAGAAAAAAAAGGATATGTGGTTGAGAGCGAGTACGAAGAGTGGTTTAGTTCTACACAGCCAATTCTCTGTACGGGGTTTAATACCAGTTTAAAACAAATCGCACCTCTATTTGACTGGTCAAATGGCTATGCAGCCCTGACTGAAGAAGATGAGTCCACCCTAACTCCAGGATTATTTGTCGTTGGCCCTTCAGTGCGTCACGGCAATATAATTTTTTGTTTCATTTATAAATTTCGGCAGCGATTTGCTGTGGTAGCAAATGCGCTCGCTCAACGTCTGGGAATCGATCCTAGTCCGTTGGAAGTCTATCGCCGACAAGGTTTGTTCTTAGATGACCTTTCTTGCTGTAATGACGATTGTGTTTGTTGAACGGCTTTGTTGCATGGGCTTGTTGTTGAACCTGCTGAGGCAAATCAGCAAACATTTTGCGGAATTGAGGGGTAGTGGGTGATTTCACAGCTTATCTGGATCGAGTTCTTGGGTTTCACCATGCTACAAATGTGTATGATTTTGTGTCTTATACGGATTTTATTAAGATTTCATCCGCATAACACGGTGTTTATGGATATTATACAGAAAATTTCCTGATCATCCCCCTATTACGGTTTTATAAGGATTTGTTTGTGCCTATGATCGACACAACTGCATTGGAAGCCTATCGCCAAGCAGGTTTGTTCTTAGATGACCTTTCTTGCTGCGATAACGATTGTGTTTGTTGAACATTGACGCTCCCACCTTTCCGCTACGCGCTAATCCTAAACAGATAAGAATGGTGCGTTCCCTAATGCAACTCTTACTACTCAACCGATAAATTTTGGGAACGCACCCTACAAGATCGGCGATCGCACTCAATAACTCAGTCCAATATTGGCTGACCCGAATAGAGGATCTTCCTCAAAGAAAACATCTGAATCTGAAAACGAGGTGATAACGATCAAGGCTTCCTGGTCTGCCAGAACGTCAGGGCGACTGGAGTTGAATTCAAATCGGCAGAGTCCCGTACCTGAACACCCACGAACTTCGATGTAGCCTCGGTCATACATAGCTTGCTCAAGAGTAGTGTAATGATCCATAGGAGTATTCTTTGGCAGCCAACCTGCATCGAGTATGCGCGATCGCACCTCTGCGTAGGGCATTCCCTCTACTAGCCCCTCAGGTACCGTTGGTGTCATGTCGGCCCTAAATTCTCCTGGACGATTTGCCTGGCAAGCAGTGTTGAGCAGGTTGGTCATCGCTTCATCCGGCGACGCAATTTCATAGGCTACCAGGTCGCCGTCTATTATGACTTCTGTCACCGTCCTGCTGGCACATTGGGCCACGGCTTGACCGTCTGCTGTCTGGTTGGCATCTGCCGCATCGACTTGTAGGAAGTTGACGATAACACACCCACTGTCACCGTCGGCACAAGCGATGGATTCGCTGGTGATATAGTAAACAGATGCCCCCGCCGCCGTTTCACCCATCAAGGGATAGCCAATATAACCAGGCTCCCCTTGAGGCTCGGTCATCTGACTGAGAGTGGTGGGATCGTTCTGGTTCGTCGTTGTTGAGTCAGCCGCTGTTGAGTAAGTCATTGCCAACTTGGTTGTTGATATTGCGCTAGACTCATCAACTTCAGGGTTTTTTTGTCCCGCATTACAACCAGTGGCAATCATCATCAGCACCAAAGCTGAAAATTTAGCACCTGTGGCCACAGTAAGGCGTAAGTAACTAGTGTCCATGAATTTGGGCATATTCCTCATTGTTTAGATTTTCGCGCCTGTAACTACTGTAACCACACAGGGGCAATTACCCATTCCGGATGATTCGTGCAAAAAACTTGAATCTATGTGCGAAAGAAGGAGGATCAATTGCGCTGATAATCTCAGCAGGAGTGGCATCAGTCATCGATCGGCTCACTATTAGTAGTTGGCGATCGCAGTCCACACTGCTGGTGCTCATCGTCGGCCTTTGACTAGTCTCAACTTCGTATGGCCACGGCTGTCCAATGGGGTAACGCAGATACCAAAAGCCCATCTCGATCTGACGAAGTGGCGTGAATGCCCAGTAGCTGATTCCAGCGACTAGATATGCGGGGTTGAAGCCCAGGCCAAAGTCGCCACCCCTAATCCGATGACTGTCGGTGTTGCCAGCAGCAACCGTAGAATAGTGGATGAGGAGGTGCTGGCTGCGGACGTAGCCGTAGCTCAGAATGTAGAGAGCGCTAATAATGATGAAGGCGAAGGTGCGCGATCGCCATTGGTGAGTGTCCATAAATTTGGGCATATTCCTCATTGTTTAGATTTTCGCGCCTGTAACTACTGTAACCACAAAGGGGCAATTACCCATTCCGGATGATTTGTGCAAAAAACATGAATCCATCATGGTTGACAAACTTATTTTTACATAAATTGGTGTTAATTGGCATTCCATAATTTGCTGAGGTCAATCTATCTAACCTATTTAACATACCTGAATTGTATTCAAGTTTGACAACCCTTCCGTCAGGTCTTTTAATTGAAATAGTCTCTGTTAAAAAATTTGAACCTTCCAAAAAAAGGACGTAAGGAAAATGAGATTCAGATAACATAAAATTAGCGATTTCCGATATGTTTTTATGAGACCTTTCTATTGCATTACCAGCAGCCATAAAGTCTTGATTATTATCTTTTCCAACTAATTTTCCTTTTTGGATATTTTCAATGTCTTTCCCTTGATGTTTAGCTTCCGAAACTAACACTATTCTCCAGTTGTTGTTATCATCTTTTACTTCAATTATCCCTCCATCAGGTTTAATACTTGAGTTTGATACAAAAAGGGTTTGCCCTAGTTATTTATCAATTTTCTGTAATGCTTTGTTTATTTCTTCTTTTTTTATGCTCGCTTTGTATTGAAAAGATAATTGAGAGAATTCTTTTTCAAGTCGTTAAATTACAAGTTTTGATATTTTTCCAACAGACATATCGTGTGATTTTGCTTCATCGCCAAATATACCAACTACACCTTGAGATTTTTTATGTTGACTCGTTAATCTTTTTGATTGATTCTTTTTAGACATTGATTGTCTTTCTCTTACTTAAATTTTCTACTTTTTGCTATAAGTAATTTATATATAAACATCAATTATACAATTTACAGATTTTTTCCATCTAATCACTCCCAATAAGGATTTTCTTAAGATTTCATCCGCATAACACCCTGCTTATGGATGTTATACGGAAATTTTCTGTATAATTACCTTATCAGCGTTTTATATTGTGTTTGTTGAAAAATAAGATGAATATTTTTACGCCCTCAAAATTAGAGCGCGATTATATTGTGGTTATTGGTAAAGAGAGTACGGGTAAGTCCCAACTAATTGCCGCTCTTACAGGACAGACTCCCTATAGTGCAAATTTTCGCGGTTCTACAGTGACTTGTGACAGTTATCAATCTGAAGCCTATACCTTTATTGATACTCCTGGAATCCTCTATCGTTCCGACAGCGTAACTACTAAAAAAGCTTTAAGACAGCTACAAGAAAATGACACCGTGCTACTAATAGTCAAGGCAACCGACGTAGATCGAGATTTAGCAGATCTACTACCTTTAGTAGCAGATAAAAGGGGCATTGTGGCGATTACTTTCTGGGATAAGGTATTATCGACGGTTCATACTCAACAAGTGGTTCGGGAATGGACGGAAACTTCTAACCTGAGCATTGTCACTGTAGATGCCCGCCACCTGACAATAGAACAAAAAGACTATATTTTGGCTTCTCTGGAAGAACCTCATCCTTTTCCCCCGCAATGGATTCCTGCAAGGGCTGGCTGGCATATTCAACCCCAACCAACGCTGTTAGAACATCCTCGACTAGGCTGGTTATTGGCGATCGCCCTATTACTTATTCCTGCGATTATTGCTGTCTGGGGTGCTAACTCCTTTGCGACTTTAGCAGATCCTATAGTCCAAAATGCCGTCGCTCCCATTATTAAATCTTTATCCCAACTCCCAATCTGGTTAAGAGAAATACTGATAGGACAGTATGGACTGATAACTATGAGTCCGTTGCTGTTTATTTGGGCGATGCCCACAGTAATTCTCTATGCCCTATTCTTGGGCGCATATAAAGCTAGTGGGTTAATAGAACGAATTACTATTGCTCTCAATCCTTTACTCCGTCCGTTTGGGTTATCGGGAAGGGATTTGGTGCGAGTAATTATGGGTATGGGCTGTAATGTTCCTGCAGTGATTAGCACCCGTGCCTGTTCTAGTTGTTCTAGAGGAACTTGTATTTCGGCGATCGCTTTTGGTTCGGCTTGTTCTTATCAGTTTGGCGCAACTTTAGGGGTATTTAGTGCTGCTAAGTTAGCTTACTTGATAATTCCTTACCTGCTGTATCTAACCGCAACTACCTTGATATATACTCGCATTATTTCTTCCCCTACAGCTAAATCGAATCAGAATTCCCTAGTAATCGAAGGAAGAGCATTTTTAGAATTTCCTCGTTGGTTAGTAATTTGGCGCGAAGCTAAGTCAACTATCGATCAATTTTTGTTCAATGCAATTCCCATCTTTTTAGTTATTACTGTTATTGCTTCTGTGTTGAATTGGTTAGGAGCGATCGCAGCTTTAGCCAATATTATTAATCCTTTGATGGGATGGTTTAATTTACCCCCTGAAGCCTCATTACCTATTATTTTAGCTTCTATTCGCAAAGATGGACTGCTATTATTTGCCGAACCAGAAACCTTGGCTATGTTAACTCCCTTGCAGGTGTTGACTGGGGTGTATCTAGCAGGAGTATTGCTACCTTGTTTAGTTACTCTGTTAACTATTGCGCGAGAACAGTCTCTTCGATTTGCCTTATTGCTGTTAAGTAAACAGGCGATCGCTGCGGTAGTTTTTTCTTTATTACTTGCTTGGGGTGGAGTGTTAATAATTGGGTAAAAGTCTAAGTTCAATATAGCCTTCCGGTAAAGGGGCATTGAGTACCCAGATCGCGTAATTTTCTTTTCCTGCTGCGAGTAAGCGATCGGCTAAACTAGAGCTTTATGTGAAGGCAAGGAAGACAGTAATCATGAAGCAAATCATCTATTCTGGGTTCTTGGCAATTTTAGGAATGATTGCCAGTATTGACAGTGCGATCGCACAAGTTCAATATCCTTCAGATACCTTTAATATAGAATCCGGGTAATTAGTTATCGTATCGCTCTAGGAGTCAGGAGTCAGGAGTCAGGATAAAGAAAAGATTGAAATAGCATGAATTTTTAAATTTGTATTCAGTAGAACATCTGTATTAAGAGAAAGTAATTTTGCAATTACTGTATAACCGGATTCTATATAAGATGTTTAAATAAAAAATAAAAAAATAAAGAATAACTCCAAAGAGTGGCGAAACTTGAAAAGTGGAGCTAGAATACAAATGTCAATGGTATGGCGGTGAATTAGTATTGGAATAAAGGCATGGACGCGACCGCGAATTATTCTTTGGGAAATTGGCGTTCGCGATAGCGATGCGGAGCATTATCGCTCGAGTCAGACCTTTGAAAAATTATGGCAAATCATCCAGTTTTGGCACAGTTTTTGGTACGTTACTGATGGCTATCCCGTGTACCCCAAATATATTGAACCAGAAGACCATCAAGTTAGCAAAACTTATATGACCCGCGTTGAAGGAGAAAATACTCGTCTAAGATATTATTTAGCTAGACTTCATCGAAAAACTCTCTGCTATTCTAAGTCTTTGACAATGTTAAAGTATTCGATTCGTTTACTCGTACATTATGAGATTTAAAACTGTGCCAGTTCCTGCCTAAACATTACGCATTCTCCAACGCCATTTCGACTCTACAAAAACAGACTCAAAGTAAGCGATATGAACACAGAGCAAGAAATATCAAAAAGCAAAATAACTACTTTAGTTGGTCCGATCCTTGGACTTGTGTACTATGCTTGGGATCTTAGTTTTAATTTTGGTGCTTTCGGAGTTATTTTCCTGGGACATATTCTATCAATATGGCTATTTTCCTTGAGTATTCTTTTAATATAGCAATGTGCGCTGGCATATTTACAAATTACAAGAGGTGTCCAATAGCTAAAAGTCTTATACTATCGGTCTTTTATTCCTCCTGTTGCCTGTTGCCTGTTGCCTGTTGCCTGCGCACAGCGCTATAACTATAGTCGTACAAAAGAACATTCTGCCTGGCCAAAAGTCGTGGGGGTATTTCATACTCTCCTTACCAACTATCTGGCTGATCCTTAAAATTATTGATGACCCATCAGAAATTGGACAAATACATGATCTCTGGATTCATATAGTAGCTATTCTGGCGCTTACTATTTCTTTACCCTATGTAGTCTATGTCTTTTTCCGTTTTACCAATCCGCAGATTCTTCTTCTTAAACGTAGATTGATTATTGGTCTCGTCGGAATTTTTCTCTTTGTAGCTCTCATTGGTTACACTTTAGGACAGAACAACCAGCTGATAATGACTTGCCAAAATTTTATAGTCAGTGGCCAAGATACGCCACAAAACTGTATTAATGTGAAAAAGTAACTGAGAAGGTGTTTGTCAAAAAATTTCAAGCAAATCAGCAGGAACAGAGAAAACAAGGATCAAGTCAAAAATCAAGTCCAATCTCACAAAAAAAGTACGAACCGAAAGGCGTATCCCACTGATTTAATATCATGTCCGGTTGAATAATTAGACTTTGCTGGAAGGAAGGCAGCTATGCTGGAGGCAGGAGGCAGAAGGTTTTATCCTATTGTCACCTTAATTTTATACACGCTCCGATGCTACCGGACATGATATAACTGACTCAGAATGGCAAGAAATCTTCGATTTCTTGCCACCCCCTAATTCGATAGGAAGTCCTCGCTTAGTAGACTTGCGGGAAATTGTGAATGCAATTTTCTATTGGGTTGATAATGGGATAAAATGGAGAGCATTACCGTTCTACTAAACTTACCCAAACTTACCCAAGAGGGTTTTGGAGTTAGCTTCCTGCTTTGCTGACGCAATGCTGCGCAAACACAGAAGACCACTGACCGCAGTCTGTAACTTATCTTCGAGAGCAGGTTTGAAATCGCTTGAAACTCAAGCTACTGACGTGCATAGTTTTCTAGGTTTATAGCGGCATTAAAATCTCTGTCTGCAGTGAAACCACAGTGTCCGCATTCGTAAGTTCTCACACTTAAAGGCATTTTCTGTTGATGCCCACAGTGAGAACATAATTGAGAACTCGGATAAAATCTAGGAGCTATCACTAGCTGGCTTCCATACCACTCACACTTGTATATAAGCTGACGCTTAAACTCATAAAACCCACAGTCTGCTATGGCACTTGCTAGTTTATGATCTCTTGGTGCGCTACCAGGTGCGACTGACGTCGTCGCGGGGTCGCACCGCTTTTTGAGCATTCCACTTACATTCAAGTCTTCTATCACTATGGTGCTGTGGTTCAAAGCTCGCCCATGTTGTCAGTTTATGTAGTGCATCTGCTCTAATATCTGCTACTTTCTTGTGCAATATTGCTAGTTTTTTGATAGCTTTGACTCTGTTTTTAGAGCCAAGCTCCTTTTCGTTGACACGGCGTTGATAACGACTTAATCGTTTTTTAGCTTGTTTGTAAGCTTTGACATTAGGGTAGGTTGTTCCATCACTACAAGTTGCTAGAGCGTTTATACCTACATCTACACCAATAATATCTCCTTGTTTAGCAGTAGGAGTTGGTCTCTCATCATATTTAAAACTTATATACCAATTACCCGCACGTTTTGAGATTCTCACATTTTTAACTGGTACACAAGGTAAGATTTCATAAGTTTTTACTACTCCTATTCTGGGTAATTTGATATAGTTTCCTTTCAGAATTTTAATACTTCCTTCTAGATAAAAACTATCTTTTTTTCCTTTTTTCTTAAACTTGGGAAATCCACGTTGAGGAATAGTCAAAAAGTTTTTAAATGCTCTGTCTAAATCTCTTAATGCTTCTTGAGGGGCACACTTTGATACTTCATAATACCAGGGTTTTTCACTTTTTACTTCAGCTACCAAACGCTTATGCAAAGTGATAGCACTCAATCGTTTCTTGGTAGCTTCGTATTCATAAATACAAGTTGCTAGTCCCCAGTTATAAGCATGACGTTAGCGAAGCTTTGCGCCAGCAAACTACACCCGCGTGTTTGGCGAGTATGGTTTTTTGTTGATTATTGACTTTTAATTTAGTCTTGATTGATTGCATTTCAATTGATCGGGCATCTCTTTTAACAGTTTAATAAGTTAGACATAAATCTAGTATATCACAGTAAATGTTTATTTATGTTATATTTTGTTCAATTATTTTAATACTGTTGATAGCCCCATGATTTCCCCTGCTGGTAAACGGTATACGGCTACTATCGTCGCTGGGTTAAAACGCATCTGTGGGAAGAAATTAATGAGAGACTGATAGCAAAAGTGAGGACAAAAGAAGGGCGAAATCATTCCCAAACTTGGGGACTGATTGACAGTCAATCTGTGGAGGGACATCAAAAAGCGGATGCGACCCCGGCGAGGTTTCCTCGCCTAGGGAACGCGCACCAAGCAGAGGTCCTGAACGAGGTGTGGATGGCTTGAAAAAAGTGAAAGGGAGAAAACGTCACATTGTGGTAGATGTATTGGGATTAGTTTTGAGAAACCGTTTGCACCTTTTCTTCCTTCTTCTTTCTTCCCTCCTGACTCCTGACTTCCCCTCCTGGGAGGGGTTAGGGCGAGGGGTGGGTTGACTCCTGACTCCTGAGGACTCCGTAGTTATTTATTTATCACTGTTCAACCGGACATGATATTACTTGCTTGGGGTGGACTGTTAATTAGCGAAAGGGAATTCCTTTTATAGGATAATGATGATCAAAATTGAAAAGTTGAGCCACTATGAATCCCCTATTTACTGACAGAACTTCAGTAGAACAAGTAGAAGAAGGTTTGTTCCTTGCTCCCAAATTCGACTGCAATGGTTTGATTCCAGTCGTTACCACCGATGTCAACACGGGTGAAGTGCTGATGCACGCTTATATGAACGAAGAGGCTTTAGTTAAAACCATTGAAACGGGAGAACCTCACTATTACAGTCGCAGTCGTCAGCAACTATGGCATAAAGGTCAATCCAGTGGACTTGTGCAAAAAGTAGCGCAGTTAACAATTTATGATGACCAAGATTGTCTCTGGATGCACTACCAAGCTTTAGATTTTTTTAAAAAAAATAGTTCAAACAATCATAATTTTTAGGTCTAAAATGAGAATAATTATTATTCTCATTTTTTTGTTTGGGAGAAAACAAGGTGTTCGATTTTCGGCAAAGTATTACGGTATCAGTCTTTGGAGTTGTGACAAGTCTAGTGTTCTTGGCAGACAGTCCAGCCCAAGCTGTAACCTTCCAACTGTCATGGACTGGGCAAATCCTTGGTTATCGGGCTGAGGGTTCATTTAGCTATGATGAGACAAAAGATTATGACAATGGCATTGTTAGAAAGGATGACCTTGAATCCTTTGACATTGCCTTTTTTGACCCAGAGGGCAATCTCATCCAAGAATTTATCGATAATCATTTGACCTATCCCGACTTTAATTTTAATTTCGACACAACAACGGGGACGATCTTACAGGATGGCTTTTTTGACGAACCCAATGGTATTGATATTGGGGAGTATGTGTTAATTGATCCAGCTAATAGGTTGGCTGATGGGTTAAATTTTTGGTCAGCCGCACCCATCGGGTCAGATGGTTTTGCTATTCCTCACGTTCATTTAACCGACTTTGGCAATGATTTTCCCGATTTAGAAATTGGTTTTCGCCGTCATTTAGATGTGGCATTTTTCACCCGAACGACCGCCCAATTGTTAGACGACCCAGCAGCAGGGGATGAATTCGGACAACGGATGATTGCCAGTCAAGTCCCTGAACCGACAAGCCTTTTAGGACTAGGATTGGTTTCACTGATGGGACTAGGAAAATGTAAAGGTTTGACTAGAAGAGGTTAAACAGTGATGAATCACATTTTTAGCAAACGGACAGCCAGTGAGTGTGTCCTCATGGCGTTCGGATTACTTTTATCAGTTGGTCAAGCTCAAGCTGCCACAATTTATGCTTCAGGACAGCGTTTAATCCCTGCTGTCCCCGATGTTCATGATGATCTTCGAGAAAACTTTATCTATGCCATTGACTCTAGTACGGGGATAGCTACGCCAGTATCCCCTGAAACAACCGGTCTTCCTTCAGCCCTTGCCGGAACGCTGGATCAACGGTTGCTTGGTTTTGCGTCCGGAGGACAATTGGTAGAGATCGATCCATTGACGGCTAATTTAACGCCGATTGGTAGTGCAAATGGACTCTTTAGTACCAGTTTTGACATTCTCGATGATCAGCGTGGATTTCTCATCCCCTTTGATAGCAACTTCAACACACAGCAAATTCATGCCCTTGATTTGACTACGGGGATGGCAACTCCCAAGGGAACTGCAACGGCGGTCGGAGATGCGATCGACGAAGCACGAGGTTCAGCACTAGGAACAGCATAACCTTTTATTATTAGCCTTGGTTCGGTCGAAAATCAACTTTACGGTGTGGACTTGATACTGATAGCTTAATTAACTTTAATCCTGACACAGGAGAGGCGACGGTTATCGGTTCGTTAGGAGCAGTGACTTCTGGCGATCGCTCTGTCTACAGTGGATTTGCTGCACTGACTGGAGTGGACACCAATCAAGATGGGTCTTTTGATGCTTTATTCGGCAATGTTAATTTTACTGACTCTGATAACGATCCCGATACACCTTCTGAGCGATTGGGGGGCTTGTAACTGTTGGCTAAAATCTGGTTTTATCTATAAAAATCTGGGATTATCTGTTTTATGCTACTTGGATTTAAAACTGAACTACATCCGAATAATCAGCAAAGAACCTTACTAGCTAAACACGCTGGTGTTGCAAGGCACGCCTGGAATTGGGGATTATGGCTAACTAGAAACATCCTGAATCACAATTCCAATAATCCTGATAGTAAACTTAAATTTCCTACTGCAATCGACCTGCATAAACTTTTAGTAGCAATGGTTAAACCGAAAAACTGCTGGTACTACGAGGTTTCTAAAACAGCGCCTCAATATGCTTTGAGGTATTTATCTGTTGCTTGGAAGCGTTGCTTTAGCAAAGTGTCTGGTCAACCTAGATTTAAGAAAAAAGGTAGAGATGATAGTTTTACTCTAGATGGTTCAATATCGGTAGGTTTTAATCATATAAAATTGCCTCGAATTGGATGGGTCAAAACATTTGAAATCTTGCCCGGTCATGTCATTCCTAAATCTGTGACTATTAGCAAAAAAGCAGGTAGATGGTTTGTTAGTTTCAAGATAGAAACTATACCTCAAATTACTGAAAAATCAATAGATGTAGTTGGTGTAGATTTAGGAGTAAAATCATTTGGTGAAGTTTTTGTTGGTGCTAAGTCTTACCGAAAGTTAGAATCTAAACTATCACGACTGCAATACTTAAACAGGCATAAAACTAAGTTCTCGAACAACTGGAAAAAAGCACAGCTAAAAGTAGCTAGACTACACAGTAGGATAGCCAACATCAGAAAAGATACATTGCATAAACTAACTACTTATTTGGCTAAAAACCACAGCCAGATAGTAATAGAAGACCTTAATGTCTCAGGAATGATGGCTAACCATAAGCTGGCTAAAGCTGTTGCTGATATGGGGTTTTACGAATTTCGTAGACAGTTAAAGTACAAGTGTGAGTTATACGGTTCTCAACTAATAATTGTTGACAGATGGTTTCCTAGTTCTAAGACTTGCAGTAGGTGTGGAACTGTAAAAGAGTCTCTATCTTTATCTGAGAGAGTGTTTAAGTGCGAACACTGCTATTTTAGTTGTGATCGAGACTTGAATGCAGCATTAAATTTAGCTATGGCGGGCAGTTAGTCCGTGTCAGCTTGTGGACTGGATAACGCCGACGTTGCCAGGCAGAAGCAAGAATAGAACTGATTATTTAGAGAAAATCATAGATTTATATAGATAATCGTAGGTTTCTAAGAACGGTTTTATTTGGCATTATCACAGTTAGTCTTTTTGGTATTTGGACAAAAAGAAACGCCAAAGAGTAGCCATTGTTTTGAGCAATATTTTTTTTTCGTAGAGAAATTTACGACTCACCTTTTGATTTCTAGCTAATGGATAGATAAGTGAGTCGTTCTGAATTTTCAGCGACGGAAACTCCAATTAACGTCACATGACTCTCTAAAGGAATAGAAGCAAAATAGCAACAGAGTTCTTCAGTCGTTCCTCCAGGACATAGGGGACAATCGTTGACAATTATAGGTAAACGCTCTCCCCATTCCTGTAATCGCTGTTCCATCTTGACCATATCTAATCCATACATATCAGATGGATTACGTTGAGCGCGAAGATGTAACGTAACTTGAAAATCATGCCAATGGTTCTCTATCCAGATTGGAGGATTATGATGCTTCCGACGTAAGGTAGCACGGATTTGATAATCGAAGATTAGGGACTGCTTAATCATTTGTGACTATGAAGGTAGAATCAAGCGAGAAGAAATAAATAGACTTCTCCAAGCCTGATCTTACCTTATCCATCTCAAATGATGTTTTCAAGAATTAAAATAGGGCTGCTCCAGCTTCGGCTACGGCATGGTCTTGCTCTCCCGATCCCCCACTAACTCCAATTGCCCCCACTACTTGTCCCTCACTGTAAAGGGGTATTCCCCCAGCAAAAATCATGATTTTACCATTGTTAGAGGCATGAATCCCAAAAAATTGTCCTCCTGATTGACTCTGTTCGGCTAAATCTTTAGTGGCCAGATCGAACGCCCGCGAAGTATACGCTTTTTTAATGGAGATATCGATACTTCCGATCCAAGCTCCATCCATTCGTACATGGGCTACCAGATTTCCTCCCCCATCCACTACTGCTATATTCATTGGTTGACCAATTTCCAGTGCTTTTTTTTCGGCGGCACTAATTACTCTTCTGGCATCTTCTAATGTAACCATTAATCCCTCCATTGAACTTTACCTTAGATGTCTGTTAATTTAGCTGATTGGGTTAATATATATTCAGACTTTAAGTACACTAGCAAATTACAGGCTATTAGACAATACCATTTTATTATTTCTAAGTTTCAGTCAATCTCGCTATCAATTGAGCGAAATTTCTGTCTTAGCTAGGTTTAGTTTTTCTTTTACTAATGCGTCGCCAAAATCCTTTGACTACCTTGAATTGATCGATCGCGTGTAAGATAATAAATGCTAAAAAAGTATAAGCTAACCAAAAATGTATATTTCGACCTAAGTCTACTAAGTCACTATTCTGGGGAAATAAATCAGGTAAGGTTACACCAAAAAAGCGGACATTACTGCTTTTAAAGGAGTTAGAAAAAAAGAAACCACTAATAGGAACAGCCCACATAAAGATATAAAGAGAAGTATGCAGGGCTACTTTTTGCATCCATTTAAAACTATACTTGGGCAATCGCTTAGTATATTTCTTCCACCACACTTGTAATAGAGTTAAAATTCGCCAAGTTAATAAAGCCATTGCCAATACTCCTAGAGATTTATGGAAATCATAAAGTAAGTTTCGTCCAAATGCTTCTCTGGCAAACGCGACATAAAAGAACCAACTACAAATATAATAATGTAACAATTAAACATCCACCAATGGATCGACATTAAATTTTGGTAAGCAGAATTTTTTCTCGGTTTGTTTGTTTTTGAAGCTTGAGCCATGATTTTCCCGCAAGTTATTTTACAGTGATACTATTTATTAAATGTTAAAATTTAATATCAATTGTAAATTTTTTATAATAACTTTGTGGTCATTATTACTTGAGAACTTTTTATGACAGCGATAACTTTTGACGAAAATCAATTATGATAGTAAAATTATTGTATTTTAAAATTTTTCCAGCGATCGCTCTCTGCTGGCTAATTAGTAGTAATATCATGTTCGGATAATTAGTGATAAAAAAACTTGCTCCTCCTTCATCTGCCAAAATTTTCTCCTCTTCCCTCCTGTCTCCTGTCTCCTGTCTCCTGACTCCTCCCTCGTTATTTATAACTATTCAACCAGACATGATATAACAGAGCGATCGCCCCATCATTTCTAAGTTTCAGTCAATCTCGGTATCAATTGAGCCAAATTTCTGTCAAAGCTCGGTTTAATTTTTCTTTGAACTCTGAAAATATTCAGATATGGTAATCTTTATTTAGTTGATGTTAGAAAAATAAATGCAAAGTCATGCACACAACAGCAATTGATTTTATACAGCGTTTTACTCGAAAAGATTTAAGCGATCGAAATATACTCGAAGAGTTTTCAGATCAAGTCAGATTCTCTAGTTGGTTAAAAAAACAATATCCTAATACGTCACAAGAAATGTACAATGCCATGCTGTTGGTGGCACAACCATATTTTGAGCATAAAGATACGCCCGTATACGTTGTATCATTGGTCGATACACTGTTTATTACGGGGCGTAGTGACTCTAGCATCAGCTTTATCCGACCTAGTACTTTAGGCACTCAAAAACAAATGATACTTGATGTACCACACGCCGGAACTTTACCACCTTCTTGTGTTGATGGACTATTATCTGATGACGTAATTGCTGATGAATCCCTATGCTCTAGCAATCCTTACACAATTTGGAATCAAGCAGATGTTGGGGTTTTGGAGGTATCTGGAAGTATTTGGCAAAATAATCAAAATTTTGTCTTTGGTTCAGCAGTATTGACAAATTTAATTATCAGCAATGGCAATCGCGCCCCAGCAAAAGAAGGTAGAACTAATCAGGTCTACAATACACACACTTATCGTGGGACTCCTCTATACAAAGATATTTCTCAGCCTACTGAAAAAACAAAACTAGGGTTAAAAAAGAATCATGATTTGAGTATTGCTGTAGCTGGAGCATGTCGTGCTGCTGCGTATATGACAAATCCGAATTATCCTATTATCTGTTTAGAACCACATAGTTATTCAGCATTTTCCCATGAAATACTCGATGCGTTATTTTCACCAAAACTAGATGGTATGAACTTAACTAAGTTTGCACCGCACAATGGTGGTACAGATACCAAAGCACTACTAGATTATCTGCGCAATACCTATGACTTGAAATCGTATCAAGAGTTAGTTAGACCATTGGTGTCTGTCCTAGATGTCTCATGTCCTGACGAGCCTGATAAATACAGTACTGTTAATCGATCTCAAATGGAAGCTTTTGTCGAGCCTTTTATAAGCATGATACGGGAGGCTTCTAACAGACTACCCATTAATATTGATAATTGGGAAAAATCGCGTCCTGATGTTTATGGTGCTACCAATACCATGCTGAAAAGGTTAGAAGAAGTGATAAAAAAAGCCAATTATTATCTTGACATTAATGATAACAACCTAATATCAAAAACCATAAATACGGTGACAATTGAATATAATAGGGGACTTGTAACATCCAACGAAACTTCTAACATCCACACCAGTGAACAAGATTTTTACGAGCGTTGTCAATTGCTCGGTGCGGCATTTGTAGCCGGCATCAAGAATATGCAAAATCTGTTTTAAATTATTATCAAGAATTTAGATACACGGGGTTAAAACCCACGTTCGCAAGGGGCTGTGGGGCAAATCGAATTCGCCCCCTTGTAAGCCCCGCTCCACTGCGAGCGGTTAAAACGGGATGGCTTTCTCTAGCTCACAGTTTTTTATGTAGGGCTTGCTGATTAAATCTAAAAGCATTTACAGATAAAGATTTTAGCCGATAATGGTCTTGAAAAAGTACAAGCTTTTTGCTCCTTAAAGCTGAAAAATTTAGGATGAAAGGGTTGCATAAGGCAGAAAAATCAAGGGATAATTCTTTCTCCTGCCTCCTCTAAATTTCTTACTCCTCCTGTCTCCTGTCTCCTGTCTCCTGACTCCTACCCTCACCCATAAGACTTTTTCAGCAAGCCCTAAGTAACAAAGCGATCGCCTGATCATTTCTTAATTTTCAGTCAATCTGGGAATCAATTGAGCCAAATTACAAGGACGATTACGAGAATCTAGTTGCTCTTTGATAATATTCCATCCTGTTTGGCAAGCACCACTAGAACCAGGTAAACAAAAGATATAAGTACCGTTAGCTACGCCTGCCAAAGTTCGAGACTGAATGGTAGAGGTTTTAATTTCTTGATAGGAAATCATCCGAAATATCTCACCAAACCCTTCAATTTCTTTGTCTAAGAGTGGTTTAATGGCTTCTGGTGTACCATCTCGTCCTGTAACTCCCGTACCACCAGTAGTCAAAATTACTTGGACAGATTCATCTGCAACCCATTTAGATACTACAGCACGAATTTGGTAAATGTTATCGGGAACAATAGTTTTTTCAGCTAATAAATGACCTGTTGTAGTTAAATTATCCACTAATATTTTACCCGATTTATCGTCAGCTTCGGTTCTTGTGTCAGAAACTGTTAGGACGGCGATTTTTAAGGGAAGTATAGATTCGTTTTGGTTCATTTTTGTTATTTTTTAATTAAGCTTTAAGGGAAATAATTTTCTACTTCTAAAACACTTTTACCAAAACAACTATTGACAATTGTTGTCACGCGATCGCTGTTTAAGTTAGGCAGAGAATTGCTTATTGTTAATTCTAAATATCCTGAATCACGATAAACAAAGAATTTAACTTTATTGTTTTCCCATAGCCAAACTTCAGGAATTTTTAAGTATTGATATTTAGTTAAATCGTCCATACTCCCTGATGTTAGATTTATTTCTACTGCCAAATCTGGCTTGTCTTTGTCTATTTCAAAACAGTAAGCTACATCTGGTTCTTTCCCTTCTTTTCCTTCTTCCTTAAGAGTAGTTTGATTGTAAGGAAACAGTGCAAGGTTGTTTTGACGGCAGTAAGCCCAAATAATTGCTCTAATATAATCACCAATCAATTCATGGTTACGTCCTGGGGACACGATAGTAATAACTCCATTGCGAAATGAAACTCGTTTACTGGGTAAATCTAAACTAATATATTCAGCCCAAGTTGTATTAGTAATTGTGCTAATTCGATCGCTTTTTTGTGTTCCAATAGTTAACATTTTTACTTAGGGGATATAGTTATTTCGTTACTAATCTAGAATATCAGACTAAAAAATCTAAATATTAGCCTAAAGAGCGATCTTATCATCTAAACTCTCTTTCAAGGGGTTTGAGTAGCAACTGATACTGTTGATGAACTTAACAAAAGAGATAGATTCGCGAATATTATTTGCGAATATGTCCAGTTAATTATTTGATTTTTGTTTTGGTTGCTCGTCAAAACCAACGTCCAATAAATTTTGTGACAAAGTATCAATAGTACGTTGAATTTCATCAATTTGAGAACGCCTGACCACCTGCATTACTGCGGTAATATGAGCTTGACTAGCAGGTTTTCCTAAATGCTTATATTTACTAAAACTCTTAGCCTCCTTAGTTTTTGGAAAAATTGGCTCTTGTGCTTGAAGTTTGTAGTACCAATAAATGTTTTGCTGCTGTCGTACTTGATAGCGAGAAACTACTGTCCCTGGAGGAGCAACTTCACCTTGAGCAATAATTTGTTTTTTTTGGCTCTCAAGAGTAGCGATCGCGGATGTGATACGATCAATTCGTTCAATTTGGTCTGATGATGCTTGTTTTTGATTCATACAGGAGAAACATTAAGAAAAGGAGAAGATGATTCGCGATTTATATTCGCGAAGTATTAACTAAGTTTAACAAATATTGAAAGATTACGGAAGTAGTATAAAGATTATGGCTCTACATCCTCAATCAATGAAACCTGTTCCACCCTTAACAAAAGAAATAGCACACCAAGCTTTTCCAAAAGGGAATCTCTACATGACTATTCGAGATGAATTGGGTATATTTTATCAGGATAGCGATTTTGCAGAACTCTATTCAATTGAAGGACAACCAGCCTTGCATCCTGGGAATGGAGAGTGGAAAAAATCGGGGGAGATGATAGCTAATAATCCTGGCTCAGTTGCAGTTAATTCTGGCTCAAAAGCAAATCTAGTTGCAAATAATCCTGGCCGAAAAAGTTCGTTATTGCTGGTCCGGGGCTTTCTTATTGCTGGCTGCTCCCATCTTTTAATTATTACGATTATTGCTTCTGTATTGAATTGGTTAGGAGCGATCCCAACTTTAGCCAATATTATCAATCCTTTGATGGGATGGTTTAATTTACCCCCTGAAGCCTCATTACCTATTATTTTAGCTTCTATTCGCAAAGATGGACTGCTATTATTTGCCGAACCAGAAACCTTGGCTATGTTAACTCCCTTGCAGGTGTTGACTGGGGTGTATCTAGCAGGAGTATTGCTACCTTGTTTAGTTACTCTGTTAACTATTGCGCGAGAACAGTCTCTTCGATTTGCCTTATTGCTGTTAAGTAGACAGGCGACCGCTGCGATCTTTTTTTCTCTATTACTTGCTTGGGGAGGATTGTTAGTCAAATAATAAGGAATAAGTAATAATTTTTGCTCTTTTTAAATACCTTTATGAAATATCAATGGAAAGCTAATCATGAATCAATTTTTGATTTGAAGCTCTACCCGAAGCAGTATTAGAAATTTATAGCCGCGAGGAAGCAAGACCAATTTTGAGCGATCGCTTTCTCTGTGATAGGCTGAAAGTTAACCTTACTAGCTATGTAAATACTTGAAGATTCCACCTGTATGTTAGAATTAACTAATATCAAACAAACAGCCCTAGATTATCTTTTGTCCAATCTGGAAGTATCTCCAGAACATCGTCACTTGTTTGAGGTTGTAGGTGCAACCTGTTTTGATAATAATGAGTGGATGATTAACATTAGTATTGTCGGTTTAATAGGTAAATATTGGAATGTTTTTGTCAATGGCAACACGGGAAAAATTTCACCAGACTGGGAGTTTAATACAGATTGCCAATACTTGAATGAACCCCATCAATATTCCCATCTGCCCGACTATTTAAATCAACTGCTCAATCGCCTGACTGCCAACGTTTCTAGGTAAATTAAATGGCGTTGCTGATTAGTAATGATCTATGCTTATGTAGGAAGAGTTTGAAATCTTAGATAGTGCAGCAGAAGACGAAGTTCTTTCATCTGTGGTGAATAGGGTTGACTCTTAGGGGATTCAACGAATTGACGACCACATATTCCACATTGGAAAAACTTTTGGCCACGTCTTTGGCCATTTCCTTGGTGTGGGTAGAGTGGCATTTCGGACATATCATGTTCTGAATTCTACAACATTTATCATTACATTTCAGCAACGCCAATTAAACACTGCTTTGTATGTAATAATGATTATCATTCATTACAAAATTTAGCTAATATGAATTCCCTATTTACCGCCCGCACTTCCGTAGAACAGGTTGAGGAAGGTTTGTTACTTGCGCCCAAATTTGATGCCAATGGTTTGATTCCAGTAGTTACCACAGATGTCAACACTGGTGAAGTGCTGATGCATGGCTATATGAACGAAGAGGCGTTAGTTAAAACCATTGAAACGGGAGAAGCTCATTATTACAGTCGCAGTCGTCAGCAGCTATGGCATAAAGGTCAATCTAGTGGACTGGTGCAAAAAGTACAGCAGTTAGCTATTGATGACGACCAAGATTGTCTGTGGATGCAGGTTAAAGTAGCTGGTTCGGGAGCTAGTTGTCACGTGGGTTATCGTTCTTGTTTTTATCGCTGTATTCCTACGGGAAAAAGTGCTATTGATTCCCAGGAACCAATTCAGTTAATATTTACCGAAACGGAGAAAACCTTTGACCCGAAAACAGTGTATGGTGATGCTCCCAACCCAACACAATTGTAAATTGACTTCAACCCCAACCATCATGATTGCTTCTCGGTAAAAAACCTCTATCCAAATCTACAGCACCTTCATATTGTTGGAGTTGTTCATCTTGCCAAGCACTAACTCCTGGCTGGAATTCATCCCAAGTATTACGTACTTGCTCGTAGCATTGACGGGGTGTAATGGGTAGGTTTTTCAAGTAAAAGAACGTTGCTTGATCGCTCATACTCCAGCAACAATACAACCTCTGTTGTTGGATAATAATTATCGACAACTTCCAAGATGTGAGCAATCATAAAGTGATGGTGCAAAATTGCAGTGTCAGGAGCAGCTAACCAGGCATTCAAGAACGGCACAAGGCGAGAACGTCCGAAAAATGGGTTTTGAATGATTCTCCGCCAATCGGAGAATTTGTGCTACAAATAATCGCGCCGCGCTTCTGACTGAGATGACCTGCCCAAGCATTATAGCCAATGACCAGCAAATTACTGGCAATAAAATCTTGATGCCAATTCGATCCATCGTTTGTTTGACTCATTAGAGACCTCTATGCATGAAAGCCAATCCAGTTGAAATTTCGGCTAAAAGAGCTATGCAGATGCCTAGCAATTAGCAAGAAAAATTAGAGGTCACCTGGATTTAAGCGCGACCCCATTGCCGATCGATTGTTGGGAATACAGCTCTTTCTCGGTAGATTTGTAGGGTGGGCAAGCCTAGGTCGGAAAATTCTCAATTCTTTCATTAGACCTTGTCCACCCTACGCAGCTTCATCGTGAGTGATGAAAGCGTAGATTCTCTCTACTCAATTGATCGAGCTTGGTCACTCCCATCAATTTCATATCACGCTCAATCTCAGTGCGCATATTACCTAAAACACGCTCAACTCCTGCTTGCCCAGCAGCAGCCAATGCAAAAAGATAGAATCGCCCACCCGAACAGGCTTTAGCTCCAACAGATAGCGCCTTAAGCACATGGGTACCGCGCTGAATACCACCTTCGCAAATGACATCAATTTTATCCCCAACAGCATCACAAATTTCTGCGAGTTGATCAAAGGGGCTACGGCAACCATCGAGCTGACGGCCGCCGTGGTTAGAAACCATAATACCCGTACAGCCAATATCAACAGCACGCTTGGCATCTTCCACACTCATTATCCCTTTCAGTGCAAACTGCCCATTCCACTGTGAGCAGAGTTTTTCAGCATCATTCCAATTCATGGATTGATCTAGCATCGTTGAAAAATAATCGCCAACAGAGACTGCTAAATTAGTTCCCTGCGAGACATAGCCAGACAAATGCGGCATATCGAACTTTTCTTTTGTCAAAAAGTTCCAAGCCCATGCTGGGTGCGTCGCAAAACTTATTAAGGAGTCAATCGTTAATTTGGGTGGCGAAGTAAATCCTGTACGCTTATCGCGTTCGCGATTACCACCAGTAATGGTATCGACGGTTAATGCCAACACATTAAAGTTTGCTGCTCGTGCGCGTTCAAGCAACGCATCATTCAAGCCGCGGTCTTTATGGAAGTAGAACTGAAACATCTTCGGCGTGTTTGCGATCTTTGCGATTTCTTCAACGGTGACAGTCGCCAGTGAAGACACCCCAAACATCGTGCCATATTCTGCAGCAGCTCTCGCAACCGCACGCTCTCCTTCGTGATGAAAAAGGCGTTGCAATGCTGTCGGGGCACAGTAGATAGGCATATCTAGTTTTTGCCCCATCACCTCAACTGACATATCCACATTTTCCACACCGACAAGCACGTTCGGAATAAGATCGCAGTCTCCATAGGCTTCAGTGTTGCGCCGATAGGTCTGTTCATCATCGGCCGCTCCATCAATGTAATTAAAAATTGGTCCTGGTAGTCGGCGTTTCGCTAATTTTCGGAAATCCTGAAAATTGTGACAGTCATTCAATCTCATAAAATACATCAGTCAGATTAATGTTTACTAGGCAGTCCATAAAGTAAAATTAAGATTGCTACTATATTATCTGCTTTTAAGTATTATAATAGTTATTCCCTTCAATTGTTCTCTTCAGGTTGGATCAGGTTAAGCCAGTGTTGGCATAGGTTTTGGGGTGCTTGTCACCCCGTGAGAAGTTCGTCGGCAGTATCAAATGCTACTCACACGCCGATAATTGAAAGGAATGCTTCATTGGCAATACACTTTGAAGTACGAAATGTGGGTTGATGATTGAAGTTGGTTGAGTCGAGATTAAAAAAATTAGTGGTAAGAGCTGATTTATATTGGAAATATTAAGGCCCTGAATCACTTGCTATTCTTAGGTTTTAAGAGGGTTTTAAGAGTGATATTCAAGTAAATTTATAATTGCTAAAAGCGAGCTTATATAAGACTTTTAGCGAAGTTTACAAATCAGCTCTAACTCGAAAAAGTCAGAAATTGGGTTTGGAAATCGTCTGAAGAGTGCAAGGAGAGAGGATCGAAATTAACATTTTGTCCAAACTCCAATCAGAAGGACAAAACCAATTTCATTTTTTATGACTTCCAGCACTGCAAATACAAGACGAAACTTAATGGATAATGCTCGGACAGAGAACGATCGCTCACATCTAATCTCTCAGTTTTGGCAGCAATGGCAAGAAAGTCGAAG
>NZ_JAAHGU010000310.1:0-1347 GCF_010692685.1 Okeania sp. SIO2F5
CGACATTGACAGGAGCATAGACCTGTTAATTGCTTAATTTCTCCATTGATATCTTCAACTTTCCATCTGGTTTGAGATTCAAATTCTACATCATCTTTACTGCATTTGCTCAGGTCATTAGTAGCAATATATTTTGTCTTGTTGGTAGAAACAATTACCCAGAATAGTTTGACTGTCTTGAGTGCGTCTTACATTCTGAGGAGACCTCAGAATTACGCACTCGCTTTTTTATCCCTTGGAAAACCTTTAATTTTAATTATTTTGCCTGATATTTTTTCTGAGGAGTTCCAGCTTAATTCAGCAATCTTTTTATATTTTTCTACACCACCAGTATCATCTACGTGCGCGATTTATTTTTCAGGGGCAATAATAAATTTTTCCTAAATTATCTATTAATGCCATTAATCTTTGTGTTGCATACCAACTATCCATTAATACAGTTTTAAATGGTAATTTATTGGTATTTATCACATTTAATATCATTTCTTCAACATGATCTATTTTAGTTTTGTTGTCACTATCTGGATCATAAATACGGTAATCTATTATCCAAAATTGTTCATTTTGTGGATTAAAATAGATACAATTAACTATTCCTATGCCCCGAATTACTTGATGTACCGATACCACTATATTGTCGTCATACAAGTTCAATTTTATTGGCATATTTTTTATTGATTACTGTATCATCAAAAATTAGGTATGCCTCTGTACATTGGACTATTTCCTCTTTCACATTTCGCCATAAATCTTGTGTTTGCGCAGCATTCTGCAGGAAACTTAGACATTCTATTCTTAAATAACGATTAATTGTATCATGGCTAATATTTTCTAGGTGATTGGCTAGGTTAGTTATGGTATAATTTGTATGAGAATTTAGCAAATATTGACAATCATCAATATAGTTAAAATTCATATCGATCTCTCTATACAACATTTCTAGATAATTATATTATAATTAGAGTATTTTGATGCAATTTATTAACATGGAGCAACACCTACCAAACTTAGGTCAGTACACTATAGTTATACCAATTCTCAAAAACTTTGCTATACTTGGATTTTTTATTTATAAATACTATTTATTAACGTAATTTTATTGTTAACTAACTTCTGTAATTTTTCCATTTATTTTGACTACCTTCCAAGCCGAGCATTAATGCATGAGAAATGGTACTATACATAGCTTCTTGGCCTAATTTCTGATAATGATACTTGTCTTGAGGCGTTAGCGGAGCTTTGCTGAGGCAATCGCTCTCCATTTTTAAGCGTTGGCGGAGCAAGTGCGGCAGCTATATCGCTCTAGATGACCATACTCTATATATAGTGTCTTTGCGTAAGTCCTGA
>NZ_JAAHGU010000311.1:0-1326 GCF_010692685.1 Okeania sp. SIO2F5
TATCTCTCCCCAAATCTTCCCTCTTAACCTTTTCTCTCTTACCTTCTGTCTCCTGTCTCCAGTATAGCTGTCTCCTAGTCAAAAAAACTTGATATTTATATGAAGATACGGTTAGGGGTTCTATAGTCCAGATCAAGTTTGATTGTTTGCCCATCCATATAAGCCTTCAAAATGGCTTTATTGTCTCCTCCAGGAAATTTTAGTTCTAATGGACCGACCACTACATTGCTGGAGATCACAGTTCCCAGTTCCAAGTCGTTAAAAAGACCGACATAATAGGTAGGTGTGATCTGAAACTGAGCTCCCGATCCACTTACTACATCTTTCTTATAAAGCGATGCTTCGCCTGACATGCCGACACCAATATCCGCGAATTTGTTTGAATCGTTGTTGATGACAATTAAATCCCCACTTCCAGCGTTCCCATCCGGAACAAGCTGCTGAACGCCTTCCTTGAAGACAACCTTCCACTGAGTGCCTAATGATATGTTCTTCTTCTTTTGGGATGATTTATAGACTCCGATTCCTCCGCTTTGTTTGTAATTGGCGAGTGCAACAAGATAGGTAATTTCCCACTCAACCCCAGATTCACCATCTGGGGGGACGATTGTTTTTTTCCAGGCTACACTATCTAACCCTATTGAACTCGGTATCTTTTGATATACTGCCATCGTCCAGACTCGATCTGTTTGGTTTTCAAAGTCAACGTAGTAAGTCATTTAATTTACCTCTGCTTTTTTCTTGGACAAAATTTGATTTTCTGTCTCTATACTTAAGACGATCTCAAAGCTCCATTCCTGACTCACTGCTAGCTCAAATCAAATGCCTCCTTCCAAATAAATTGTCTAAGAGTGTAGTCTAAGTCTTTTAGTCCTTGGCTAGCTGCTAAGGTTCCAGACAAGGTTTGCTAATGTTTTTTTCTTTGCCTAAAATCCAACAGTGTGGTTAGCTGAAATTTTCCTTCTGAGAAATGTACTTGCAGACATTCTGGTAAGAAATCCCCTGCCGTTAGACAATCTCTGGATAAGATAAATCCTGATAAAAATGCAATAGGACTTACGCAAAATATCAAATCATACACCATCTGTGAGGGGTAAAGGCCTTTACCTCTTAGTGAATATGCTACTTCTGCGTAAGTCTTGATACAAATACTTTAGCTAAATTATTTTTGTATAAAGCCGATCGCCCCTACACAACCTTTCCATCCCACACCCTGCATCAAACTCTGCCAAAAAACAGAAAGTATAGACAATAAAGGTGGGTCTCTAATAACATTAACCACATCAGTAATATTCAACCCAACCATCGCCTTTAATCTCATGTCCG
>NZ_JAAHGU010000312.1:0-1287 GCF_010692685.1 Okeania sp. SIO2F5
ATATCATGTCCGGTAGCATCGTTTGTGTATAATTGAAGAGGAGAAAAATAATTCCCAGGAGCGATCGCCATTATGCCAAGACGCTTAAGTATCCAAGAACACCTAAGTATAGATGAACTAGAAAGAAACTACCGAGCTACCTATGACCCAATAGAAAGGACTAGATACCAAATAATTTGGCTTCTAGCAAAAGGAAAAACAACAAAAGAAGTTTCTTCAGTCACAGGCTATTGTTTGGAGGCCATTCGTCAAATTGCACGTCGCTACAATCGGCAAGGTAAAGAAGGATTGGTAGATCGTCGCCATCAACATCCAGGGCAAAAGGGATTCCTTTCAGATGAAAGGCAAGCCCACCTAGAAATGGCCCTCCAGGAGAAAGCACCAGATGGAGGATTATGGAATGGGCGCAAGGTGGGGGATTGGTTAACAGAATTAATTGACCATCGAGTTGATCGGCGCAGGGGATGGGAATATTTACGGTCAATGAAATATAGATTACGAATCCCCCGACCACAGCATCAAAAGTCGGCAACTCCAACCGAACAAGAGAAATGGAAAAAAGCGCACCGCCTGCGGCGAGGTCTCCTCGCCGTAAAGACGGAGCAAGAAAACTCTCTCACCGATTTGAACAACTAAAAGCCGAGTATCCAGAGGCCACTGTAGAACTCTGGGCAATGGATGAACATCGTTTGGGTCTCAAGCCAATTTTCCGACGAGTATGGACACCTGTGGGAGTACAACCAACTGCAGAGGTAAACTGGCGTTTTCAGTGGTGTTGGCTCTATGGGTTTGTACATCCCCAGTCAGGAGAAACATACTGGTGGCTTTTGCCCAAGGTCAATATTATTGTTTTTAACCAAGTGTTGGCTGACTTAGCTGGACATTTTGGTTGAGGAAAAAATAAGCACATGATATTAGTGCTAGACAGAGCAGGTTGGCACAGTAGTCAAAAACTGAAAGTTCCAGAGGGATTGCATTTGGAGTTCTTACCAGCCCATACACCAGAACTACAACCTGCCGAAGGACTCTGGCCAATAATTAATGAACCGATCTGTAATCAAACCTTTGAAAATTTATCCCAGATGGAAGATATCGTTTTTGAGCGATGTATCAACTTAATGAAACAGCGATCGCTCATTCAAGGTCTCACTTGTTTTCGTTGGTGGCCTACTGATGATTTGTCAAGTGCTTGAAGAGTAGCGATCGCGGTAGCGTTGCGTAGCAATATCGCTCCGGGCAATTATTTTTCTTCCTCCTCTATTATACACAAACGATGCTACCGGACAT
>NZ_JAAHGU010000313.1:0-1283 GCF_010692685.1 Okeania sp. SIO2F5
ATTCATACAATGTTCCATACTCAACGTGATGATTCAAAATGGTAAACCCCAGAGCTACAAAGTAGAAATCTAGTTAACTTCCAACTAAGGGAGTTTTTGGCGATCGCTACTTTCATGCAACAAAGCCTTGCCTAATTGTAAATCCTAAGAAGTCAAATCCAGGTTTGTTTCCTTCATATACTTCTAAAGTATGGGCAATTCTGGTTTTTTCTGGTTTTAGTTCTAATCCTACCTGGTTTAACCATTCCTGAATCACGGTTTTAGCTTGCAACACTACTTTGATGTCTTCATGTAGGATTACAAAGTCATCAGCATAGCGTATCAGACTGAGACTTCTTATTTTATCTCGTTGGCCTATTTGCCTGCCCCTGCTATCTTTCATATCAAGGGTTTTGGCGAATGCCGTAAGTCTTTCTTCCATACCGTGTAAGGCGATGTTTGCTAGTAGAGGTGATATTACCCCTCCCTGTGGTGTACCTTCCACAGATTCTAGGAATTGATTATTGTCAAACACTCCAGATTTTAACCATTGTTTGATTAATCTCCTATAGGGAGTTTTCCCAATTTTTCCTAGTAGTGCATCATGGTTAATTCGGTCAAAACATTTGGATATGTCAGCATCAAGCACATATTTAGGTTTACGCTTGATACTATCAAATATGGCTACAATAGCATCATGTGTTGACCGCCCTGGTCTAAAACCATAGCTATTAGGTTCAAAGCGTGCTTCCCACTCTGGTTCCATACCTAACTTCACCAGGGCTTGTAACGCGCGGTCGTACATCGTAGGGATGCCTAATGGACGTTTTTCATCTTTACCTGGTTTTGGTATACGGACTCTGCGGGTTGGGCTCGCTTTAAGGTGGCGTGATGCGAGTAGGTTCACCAAGTTGAATCGTTGCATCGGAGATAGATTTTTAACACCATCTATTCCAGCAGTTCTTCGTCCTTGGTTATCCTGTGTCACGCGCCTAACAGCTAGCAACCTAGCGTAATAACTTTTGGTCAGAAGTTTTTGGTATCTGTGCATCTTGCGGAGTTCGCCACGGCTGGATGCTCTGTAAATCAATTTTTGCAATTTGAACACAGATTTCTCCACTTGTTTCCAATTTATATCCTTCCATTGCAGGTTAGGATTGATTGAAGCTTGTGAAGGTATATGCTCTGTATCCAGTGCTACGCTTAAAAAGCGAGTGCGTAATTCTGAGGTCTCCTCAGAATGTAAGACGCACTCAAGAAAGGGCTTAGGTGACCCTAACTTTCTTTTTAGTGTCTGAGCTTTA
>NZ_JAAHGU010000314.1:0-1282 GCF_010692685.1 Okeania sp. SIO2F5
ATAGAATTATGATACAATTGGGACATGATAACACTAACCTACGAATTTAAGTTAATCCCCTCTCAAGAACAGATTGCCAGCATATCTTCTATGATGGCGGTCTGTAGAAAGGTGTGGAATTATGCCTTAAGAGAGCGAAAAGACTGGATTAACAGTAGGAAATGTGCAGTTAACTGTTGTTGATTGTATCAAGAGTACATAATCTCAGGGGATGCACCTTACCCTAACTACAGCATACAAGCCGCCAACTTAACAAAAGCTAAGAAGACTAACCCAGAACTCAAAAGAACAAATGCCCAAGTCTTACAACAAGTCCTCAATACTTATGAAATAGCATTTAGCAACATGAAACAGCAGGGCGATCAAATAATGAATAATGAATAATTAATAATTAAAGAATTCAGCAATATTTGCTTCCCCTTGAAATGGGAAAAAATGAAATTTTTCCTTGAGCTTCAATTCTCTCCCTTTGAGGAAGAGGTAATTATTAATTGTTAATTGTTAATTGTTAATTGTTAATTGTTAATTGCTGAAGGATACCCCTGCTTCAGGACATCCCCTAGGAATTGATATTGGAGTTGATAAATTTTTAGCAACAACTGAATTGTGAATTGATGGAACGTCCAAAGTTTTTAACCAAACTACACAGCAAGTTGAAATTACTGCAACGTAGATTAAAGTTAAAATCATCCAGTTCAGCAAATCGACATCAACTTAACAAAAAGATTGCCAGAGTTCATCAAAAAAATCTCAGACACCCGAAAAGACTTTCACTTTAAACTAGCTCATCATTTATGCGACCAAGCAGGAATGATATTTGTGGAAGACCTAGACTTGAAAACCTGGGCCAAAGGAATGTTAGGTAAACATACTAAGGAATGTTAGGTAAACATACTTTAGATGCAGGGTTCGGTCAGTTTTTTAATATCTTGGCTTGGGTATGCAGGAAACTAGGGGTATATTTTGACAAGGTAGACTACAGATATACCAGTCAAATTTGTCCAAATTGTGGAGCGCATACAGGTAAAAAAGATTTGTCTGAACGCGAACATAAATGTTCTGAATGTAACTACTCAATCAACCGTGATGTAGCAGCAGCAAAAGTGATTTGCCATCGAGGTGTTACTGCGGCCGAGTGCAGATCGTGGAGGAAATTGACTGTCTAGGCGTACTGTCGGGGACTGGGAACAGTCTAGATAAGTGCCACTCAAGCAGTAAACCTAAATCGCGAGGTTTGGGAATCTCCTGTTATAATCTTTGATTTAATGGGAGAGGATGTCAA
>NZ_JAAHGU010000315.1:0-1265 GCF_010692685.1 Okeania sp. SIO2F5
GTAAACAATTTCAAGCTATAAACTGTAAATTATCAATACCATTACAGACATCCTTAAAACTTTAAGGTTTAGCGATCGCCTAATTTATGAAAAATACAGCTCATACAGTTACTTTTATATTACATTGCAAATATCTATGTAACATGTAAAGATGCCAGCGCTCATTGCTATAAGTTCTTGGGTCTTTTGTCAGATAGGAAACTTTGATAGTTTCTTGTTGACTTTCTTAAATTTAATTCAGCAAAAAATTAGAGCAAATATTCCGCCAGTTAATGTCTAATCAAATTGACTTCAGCCAATCAGAAAAACAAGAGAATAATGTAGCTGTTGCTCTTGGTAGTAATCTTGGTGATTCTTTAAGTATTCTAGAAAATGCAATCCAAATTTTCTCCAAAACTCCAGGTATTACCTTAAATACTTATTCTAGCTGGTATCGGACAAAACCAATCGGTCCAGAACAACCAGATTATCTGAATGGTTGTGCATTATTAAAAGTAGAATTAACTCCTCAAAAATTGTTAGAAATTATTTTGGATATAGAAAAACAATTTAAGCGAGTACGTTTAGTACATTGGGGACCTAGAACTCTAGACCTAGACTTAATCTTATATGATGATTTAATATTAGATATTCCCAACCTGCAAATACCCCATCCTCGGATGAGAGAAAGAGCTTTTGTTCTCGTACCCCTAGCAGAAATAGCTCCTGATTGGATTGACCCAGTATCAGGAAAAGCGATCGCTCAACTTCGAGAAGAGGTAGAATGTTCAGGAGTATCTAAACTTTAAACTGGCAAGTTAAAATAGCAATTCTACTAGCGCGTCTAGATTAAAATTGTGGGTAAAGATGATGTAGTTTTATCCTAGTATCAGCAGTAGAAAAGCGCCAATGAACCTTAGCTTGAGAAGCATTGCGTTCATCCTGCCATGCCCGAAGTTCTTGCTCTAGTATGGGATTTGCTGACGCAACGCTACCGCGAACGCTCCGAATCCGACGCTCAAGACATTGTTGATTAAGTACGCTTCTATTTCTACGATATTTAGCCAACTACCATTGCGTGGGGGATGGTGAATTTCAAGGTACCGAGCTAATTGATCAGCTTCTGATACCGGAAACCCTTGATACAAAGAAGCAATATGATGAGTGTGAAGATTGTCACAAACTAACTTGACCTTGCGTGCATTTGGATAGTCCACTAATAGTAGATTACGTATTTGTTCTGCCCACTCAATACGAGTTCGATGTTCATAGCTTTTAACTCGTCG
>NZ_JAAHGU010000316.1:0-1233 GCF_010692685.1 Okeania sp. SIO2F5
AAAACAGGCGCTCGCTCTTCAACAGACAGCCCAAAACAGCCTATTTATGAACTTTTGGAAGTTTCAAATACAGGATAAAGATGTTGGAGTTTGACTCTGGCATCGTCCGTCGAGAAATGCCAAATCACCTTGTTAGCAGTTTGATTGCGCTCTTGATTCCATGCTGATAACTCTTGCTGTAACCTCTCAGTAGTAGGAATGCGTCTGTCTAAACATTGTTTACTTAAAATACTCAATTCAATCTCTGCTAGATTTAACCAACTGCCATTACGGGGAGTATGATAGATTTCTAGGCGTCTAGCTAGACGGTGGGGTTCGGGAGCCGGAAAGGCTTCGTTGTATGAAGCAATGTTATGAGTGTTGAGATGATCGCAAACTAACTTAATTTTTTGAGATTGTGGATAATCTACATCTAGAAGTTGACGAACTTCATCTGCCCAATCAAGACGAGTACGACTATCCCGATTGCTCACCCTTCGCCATCCTTGATTAGGGTCAAAAAACATGAACAAAGCTTGTACTCCTTCACGAGTATAATGATAGTCCTGTTTTTTGTCTTGATCAGGTTTCATTTCTATGGGTGGATCAAGATGTCCTTGCAGTTGTATAGATGCTTCATCCATTGTAATTAAGGGTTCATCATCTGAATGTACCTGACAATAAAGGTCTAAAATCACTTCCATTTGGGCCACAAATCTGGCTAAATCCCGTTCCGGGATACAGAGATACAGAACCTCTGAGTTTTCCAAGGTCGTAACTGGTTTTTTTTAAAGTTCGACGAACAGTTTCACGGGAAATTTCGGTGACCATTGTACGTTTTTTGAGTTCTGATGTTAATAATCTGATTGTCCAATTGCCTCTGCCTTCCGGTGGGTCAGAACAACACAGGGCAATAATTTGGGCTTCAGTTGCTCCATCTACTTTTCGAGGGGAGGGTGGAGATGTACCAAGCTTTCGATTGAGGGCAGGTTTTTCCCCTTTTGTCAGGAATCTGTGGCGAACCCGTCCCACTGTGTTTCTATGTATATTTAAAGCTTCAGCTATCTCTTCATCACTCCAGACTCTTTTGGTTGTAACGGCTTCATCACACATGAGCAGAATTCGAGCGTGTAGAATTTTTTTAGCTGGTGCATGGCCATTTCTAGCGATTTTTTCTAGATTATCTTTCTGTTCTATGGTCAGATAAACTTGATCTCGCCGACCTCTTCCGATAATATATCCTCCATTGTATTG
>NZ_JAAHGU010000317.1:0-1218 GCF_010692685.1 Okeania sp. SIO2F5
CGGGGGGATTCAACAGAGATGGTTAATAGTTGACTTTCAACTACGCATCTGTATCGGATTTGAAAAACAAGGAGAAAAAAATCCAGAAAGAACCAGTTGAAGTTGACAAAAAACTGCGCACTTTAAAATCTGAAAAATTTGCTTGTCAACCAGATGCAGAAACAGCAACAAGAAAGCTGTTAAAAAAGTTTTTAGCTCACGAAGTGAAACAAATTAATGTTCAAGAAGTACAGTCGAAATCTGAATCAGATTTTTCTGATCAACTCCAAGTTAAAGTGAGCTTAAGAGAGTCAAAAATAGAACTAGAAAAAAAACGAGGAGGTCGATTTATTTGGGCGACAAATGTCCTGGAGAGGATGGAATTAACGAAAGAAGAAATGTGATCTAAATACAAGGGGCAACAGTCTGTAGAAAGAGGTTTTAGGTTTCTGGGCATACCCCCTGTTTTTAACTGATAGTGTCTTCCTTAAATCACCCCATAGAATCGAAGCTTTGGGGTTAATTATGGGTTGATGTTTGTTGGTCTATACTTGAGGTCAACTTCAACTACGTCAAACTTTAAGCCGGACTAAATCTACTGTAAAAAATCAACTAGGCCGTCCTACTAATAGACCAACTTTACCCTGGATATTTCAATGTTTTCAGTCAATTCATTTATTGATTAATTCTGGAGTTAAGAGCATATCTAATCTCACTTATGAGCGTTTAGAGTTATTGAAGTTTTTTCCTCCAAGTTGTCAAAGATATAGCAATGTGCGCTGGCATATTTACAAATCACAGGAGATGTCCAATAGCTAAAAGTCTTATATTATCAGCCTTTTATTCCCCCTGTTGCCTTCGGGAGCTGTTGCCTGTTGCCTGCGCACAGCGCTATACTATCTACTCAGTGGATAAACTTGAGATGAAAACAGGTAGAGGGCAAAAATCATTAACAATTGAATAGCAGTGTAAAATTAAGCACTTGGCAATTATT
The DNA here is from genome assembly GCF_010692685.1 of Okeania sp. SIO2F5. NCBI lineage: Bacteria > Bacillati > Cyanobacteriota > Cyanophyceae > Oscillatoriales > Microcoleaceae > Okeania > Okeania sp. SIO2F5. The sequence goes on from NZ_JAAHGU010000317.1 coordinate 974, forward strand.
AAAATGCGATCGCTCAAGTTATAGAAGGACTTTGGCAATTTTTGGAGATGTCTACTGATGAGTTCCGGCAACTGATGTCATTCTCAAAAGCATTCATGGAGTACAGCCGGAATAACAAGCAAGTTAAAACCCCTTGACAATCAGCTTTTTAGCCAATATCATTCCAGAAAAAATTAGGGTAGGGATTGATCATTAACCTCTTGATTTGCGTTGGCGGAGGGAGCAAGTGCGGCAGCTACATCGCC
>NZ_JAAHGU010000318.1:0-1203 GCF_010692685.1 Okeania sp. SIO2F5
CTGCTGACTCTAGCATAGGCCACGGTCAAAGAATTATCTTGTTTGTTGCCTATTAAATCAGATACTGTAAACCGTCGATGACCTCCTTCGGTACGGCTTGAATTTAGCCGTCCTTCAGCTTCCCATCATCTGATTGTTTTGGTTGACACTCCTAGCAGTTCTGCTGCTTCAGATATAGTTAATAAGTTAGACATAAATCTAGTATATCACAAGAAATGTCTAATAATGTCAATTTTTATCCAATTATTTTAATACTGTTGATAGCCCTCCTTTGCTACGGCCAATGTCTTCCTGTTCTGCACTACTGTCCTTCACTCCGGCACTATGTTGATCAGCACGAACAATAGTGGCATCGATCATGGCATATTCGTTATCTGCATCCTCAGCTAGAGTTTGAAATAGTCTTTCCCAGACTCCAGAACCGCTCCAACGGCTAAAACGGGTATGGACAATGCGGAAGTCCCCAAATCTTTCTGGTAAGTCTGTCCAAGGAATTCCCGCCCGATATCTGTATCAAACCGCTTCTACAAAGAGGCGGTTGTATGCATGCTGTTCTTCCTACAGTTCCTTCACGGCCTGGTAGTAAATGTGGAATGGGTTCCCATTGGTCGTCACGCAAACCATAACGTCTAGTCATTGAGAGCAGTCCTATGCCTGTTATTCCTGTAGTTATTCTTTATAGAACCCCTGAGCGTATCTTTTCCGTCCAAGTTTATACTAAGTAGCGATCGCCAATTATCCTAAACAAGAGTTAGGCAAATGCCGTATTCAAGCAGTTTAACAGACAAAGAATGGGTTCAAGTTGAACCATTATTGCCAAAAAAGAAGAAAACTTGTCCCACAAAATGGACGAAAAGGCAAATACTTGATGGTATCCTCTACCAACTTAAGAATGGTTGTAATTGGTGTGATTTGCCCTGCATATTTGCCTCCTGATTCCACAGTTTTTTGGCAGCAGCTACATTCAGCTGGAATTAAGAGGCACTTAGCAGTTGATAGTCTTGGTTTTCCTTTTTTTACCCACTGTACATGCATCATCAGTTTCTGATGATGTAGGATGAATAGAAATGATCTCAAACAACATCGACTATTTGAAATCCAAACCAGTCAATATTCCTCAGATTACTATCTTACTTGATCATGGATACCACCCCGAAAAGATCATAGAGGAGTTAAAGAAAATTTATCCGGCAATTATGACTA
>NZ_JAAHGU010000319.1:0-1175 GCF_010692685.1 Okeania sp. SIO2F5
TGGGACTTACACAACTTAACTGGCCAAATTAGACTATAATGCTTGTAAATCAATAATTTTACGTCGAAGCGATCGCAAGGAATGAAAGAAACAACCCCTACTGCAATGCCCCCTTGCTTTGAAAGGTGGTGTCAACAGTTTGATGATTGTGGGAAAAACCCACCCCAAAAAACAGGATTCCGCCACTATTTGGGTGGATTACTAGGGGAAAGTGAAAGGAAAAACATATCTCAAATGGCCAATAACTCCATTGGAGTAGTTTATAATCGCTTACATCATTTCATAGCAGATTCTCATAATCGAGCCTAGTAAAATCAATGTTAGGGAAGCTTTGCGTTAGCAAACGTCGTCTAAAAATAATTAATAAACGTTCTCAAACCAAATTCAAGAAAGGGTAAGGGTTGATTTTAGACGATTCTGGACACCGAAACAGCGCACCGCCTGCGCCGAGGTTTCCTCGGCGTCAAGACGGAGCAAGAAGCGGTAATTTTACATCTGGAGTAGGACGACAATATATTGTAGAAATAGGTAAAACAGATAATGGAATAGTGACTGTAACAACTCATCCGATACGATGGAAAAAAAAGCTTACCTTTAGACATTGAATTATATCAACATTCTAGTTATTTAGCACAAGGAAAAGATGACAAATTATTTCAGAAAAAACCCTCTATAGGAATAGAGCTAATAGACCGCAGTCTCAGTAGAGGCCATAGTCAGGAAAAAGTTTTAATTGATGCTGGTTATGGCAATAACACAAGATTTATGAACCAACTTGAAGAAAAGGAATGAAAATATCTAGGAGGAATCGCCAAAAACCGTTTGCGTAGCATTCCGTAGGAAAAAATAGTAGTTAGACAAAAATCTCAATCAGAAACAGAAATTAGAATAGATGAATGGGCAAAAAGCTTACCAGTAGAGAAATTTGAATCAGTTATCTTAAGTGTAGAAAAACCGAAAATAGTTTGGGTTTCCACATTTACAGCATCGACTTCACGCCTTTTTGGAGAAAGAACATTTGCTATGGTTATGAATGCTAGTTCTGTAGAAGAGGCAACAGAAATTGATGATTTTATTACCAATGTTGAGCCATCAAAAGCAACATCTGAATTGATCGTAAATAACTATTCCAACAGAAATTGGATAGAGGTTTTTTACCGATAAGCAATCATGAT
>NZ_JAAHGU010000032.1:0-62027 GCF_010692685.1 Okeania sp. SIO2F5
TCCCCACTCCCCCACTCCCCTACTCCCCTACTCCCAACTATACAATAACTATTCAACCAGATTCTATATCGAGCTCTAGTTGACCAACAATATACTCTTTAACCGACTTCGCCCCATCTAACTGCAACACATCACGAGCGATCGCTTCTACCTGAGACCCATTTAACTGAGAAATCACTTTCTTGACCATAGATATTGCTGGTGGAGCTACACTCAACTCATCCACTCCCAACCCTAACAAAATTGGTACTGCTAACGGACTTGATGCCAACTGACCACAAACAGTCACCGAAATGCTAGCCTGATGGGCAGCAATGACAGTTTGCTGAATCATCCGCAAGACCGCAGGTTCCAAACCATCAGCAATATGAGCAACTTTTGAGTTAGTGCGGTCAGCCGCCATTACATATTGACTCAAATCATTTGTACCAATACTGAAAAAATCTACTTCCTGCGCCAACTGGTCAGCCATTATCGCTGCTGCTGGTACTTCTATCATAATTCCCACTTTTATATTCCCCACACCAGGAAAAGAGGGAAGTTCTAGAAGTGAGTGCTCAACTTCTGTCAAAATTTCCCTAGCCGCGCGTACTTCTTGCACAGATGTCACCATTGGGAACATCACCTTAATATTATGTCCGTGACTTACCCGGAAAATTGCCCGCAACTGACTCCTCAAAATGTCTGGATTATCTAAACTTTCTCGAATACCACGGCATCCCAAAACAGGATTTGCTTCTGACTCCTGCTTAATATAGGGGAGTACTTTATCACCACCAATATCTAAGGTGCGGATAGTTAGAGAGCGAGTTCCCAGAATTTCAGCGATCGCCCGATAAGTTTCATATTCTTCTGCTTCTGTTGGCGCTGTGTTGCGTTCGAGATAAAGAAATTCAGTCCGCAATAAACCCACTCCTTCAGCACCTCGCTCCAGAGCCAATTTTGTATCTGCTACTCCCAGAATATTTGCCATCAAGGGAATTTTTTTGCCATCTTGAGTAATTGCCTCTTGGGTCTGTTGAAATTTATTAGAAGTGTGCGCTTGTTTTGCTTGTAACTCTTCCAACTGTGCCTGACTCGGTTCGAGCCAAATTTCACCTGTTTCCCCATCTAAGGCAATTTGAGACCCTGGGGTTAATGACAATAACTGAGCGCCTACTCCCACTACCATCGGAATACCCAACATATTTGCAATCAGCGTACTATGGGCAGTAACACTGCCAGCGCTAGTACAGATACCCAAGACTAAATTTGGTTGCAGTTGGGTTGCTTGAGAGGGGGTTAAGTCTGGAGCCACCAAAATACCAGGTTGTGACAAATTTAGAGTTCTTCTACTTGTACCTGTAAGCAGTTGTAGCACTCGTCCTCCCACATCTTTGACATCTATGGCACGCGCTTGCAAGTAGGGGTCTTCTAATTTTTGGTAAGTGGCTATCATTTCCTCAATAGCTGTTTTCCATGCTACTGCTGCACAACAATTTTGTGCAAAAATGAGCTTATTTACTTGCTCTAACAGGGTGGGGTCTTCTATATATAATTGGTGTGCTTGAAAAATATCGGTTTGATTATTATCACTTTTATTTTGGTCAGATAGACTGTCAATTATTCTCTGAATTTCCTGTTTAGCAGTTTGCAATATTAACTGTAGGTATTGCCACTCTGCCTCGGAATTTTCTACAGGATAGTCTTCAACTTCTTCTAGAATTTCTGCTTGATCGTGCACTACATTTCCAATGGCAATTCCTGGAGATGCTGGAGTTCCTACTAATTTATTATTTGCATCTGGTGTAGTTAATATTTTTGGTGTTTTCTTGACTATTACTTCCTCTTCATCGAAATTGTTTGTTATTAATTCTTGTATTGCTTTTAAAGCATCAACAGCTTTATTGCCCGTAACTTGTATTTCTATCTCATCCCCTTTTTTGACTGCTAACTTCATAACTTGATTAATGCTTTTAGCATTGACTAGATGACTATTTTTAGTCAAATTTTGCATACTAATTTTAGCAGAAAAATTATTAGCTATGGCTACTAACTTGGCAGCAGGTCGAGCATGAATTCCCAGGGAATTTTTTACCGTAATTTTGATTTTTTCTGACAGTGTTTCGTCATCTTTATTTTGAGTATTTTCAATATTTATTGGGATAGCTTCATCAACATTAAGCTGAGAACTTTTAGTCATTAAAGCTCCATTTGCTTCAGCTATTACCTGTTGAATATTGGCTCCCAAAGAAGCTTGAATTATTGCAGCGATCGCTCCCTCTATCAAAGGTGCAGGACAGATTTTAATATGATTTTTTTGGGCTAGGGGGAGCAATTCTACGGCCATTTCAGCACTCATTATGGCACTGCCTAAGTCCATGAATATTACAACTCCTGCATCAGTATAAACAGATTCTATAGCCTCTTGTACTTTCAGAACATCAGTGCCAAAAGGGTTTTCTGGGTCATCTATTCCGGCAGCGATCGCTATTGGTACTCGTTCTTGGGTCATTTGTTTTGCTAGTTCTGCCACTGCTTCGGCTAATTTTGCACTGTGGGATACAAGTACAATTCCTACCTTACTTTCTGAAGAAACTGTCATTTTGTTTATCAATTGGTAATATTACTACTTGAGATACTAATATTACCAGTTGATAGTTGACAATTGACAATGGCTTTGTTGCATGAAAGTAGCGTTCTTAACATCCATTCCGCAGCTATATCGCTGTGTTTGGGGATTATTGATGTTCTATTTATCAAAATAACATGGGTCGCGCAACCCCGCTTTGACTGGCGCAATATTTTTGGAGAGTTGCTCAAATCCTGGTTACAAATAACTTCTGACTTGGGGACTTCTGACTTCGTTAACTATTGTCCAATAGTTATGACTCTGTAGAGAAAGCGATCGCTATATTTGGGGATGATTGATAATCAATTTAACTATTGTCCAATAGTTATGACTCTGTAGAGAAAGCGATCGCTGTGTTTCGGAATTTATTGATAATCAATTTAACTATTGTCCAATAGTTATTACGTTGTAGAGAAAGCGATCGCTATATTTGGGGATGATTGATAATCAATTTAACTATTGTCCAATAGTTATTACGTTGTAGAGAAAGCGATCGCTATATTTGGGGATGATTGATAATCAATTTAACTATTGTCCAATAGTTATTACGTTGTAGAGAAAGCGATCGCTATATTTGGGGATGATTGATAATCAATTTAACTATTGTCCAATAGTTATTACGTTGTAGAGAAAGCGATCGCTGTATTTGGGGATTATTAATGTTTAATTTATCTATTGTCCAATAGTTATTACGTTGTAGAGAAAGCGATCGCTGTATTTGGGGATTATTAATGTTTAATTTATCTATTGTCCAATAGTTATGACTCTGCTGATTAAACCTCAAAGCTTTTACAGGTAAAAGTTTCAGCCTTTTTCACCTCAAACATTGATGTTCTATTTATCTATTGTCCAATAGTTACAGCAGTTTCCGCGCATATGTGGAACAAGTACGGCAGCTATATACTTTCATGCAACAAAGCCATTGACAATTGATAATTCTTTACAGCGCTTTTGCTGATTGATAAACCACATCTATCTTCACAAGCAAAACCCTCTAATATTATGTCCGGTTGAATAGACATCTCCAGAAAAGAGGGAACAGGGAACAGGGAACAGGGAACAGGATTGATAATTTCTGGGTAAGAATTGATTTTATTTTTGATTTTTGGAGATGTCTAATAGTTATAAATGAGGAGTCAGGAGTCAGGAGTAGGGGCGTTAAGAAGTATGCCCAAGCAAACGGCCGAAAGCTTGCGCATAACTATCGTTAACGCCCCTACAGGAGGGAAGAAAAAGAGGAAAGAACAAAGAAGAAGAAGAGAAGATTTTTTCATCACTAATTATCCGGACATGATATAAGGACGCCATTCGGAGCTTTGCGGAGCGCAAATGCCATTCGCCCCTACTGTGGTCTACTGAAATGAAAACCGCTGTAAATAATTGGGCAGAACAATCTTGGGATAATTCTTATTCCTACCTCCTCGCTTATTCCCATTTCTCCTGTCTTCCCCTCCTGGGAGGGGTTAGGGGTGGGTTGTCTCCTGTCTCCTGTCTCCTACCCCAGCAAAAAGACTTTCCATAAGCAAACCCTAAATAGCTCAAATACCCCATCGCAATGCCGGAGTTTTCACGGGTGCATCCCAGAATTTAATAAACTCATCATCCAATTTCAACAAAGTAATAGAACAACCTTGCATTTCTAGGGAAGTAATATAAGGTCCGATAAAATTACGGACAATGTGTAGTCCTTTTTGTTCACAAATTTCTACTAATTTACGATAAATAATATATAACTCAGAAATAGGAGTACCACCCATACTATTAACAAAAGCCAGGATGCGATCGCCAGACTCAAATGGTTGGTCCCTCGACTCCACTTCCTGCCATTCTCCTTTATCCTCATCCCACTCCCGTATTATCCGACTATAACCTACATCTTCAATAATAGATATAGCCAACATTTCCACAATTTCATCAGCAGATTTCATAGACATTCGTTCTCGCCCTGGCTCCCCATGAATGCCAATACCAAATTCAATTTCGTTATTACCTAACTCAAAAGTGGGGCTACCTTTAGCAGGTGTTGTGCATGATGTCAATGCCATTCCCATACTGCGTCCGTTAAGATTGACTTTCCGGCAAAGGTCAGCTATTTGCTTCAGGCTATAACCTGCTTCAGCAGCAGCACCACATATTTTTTCTGCTAACACTGTGGTCCCGACACCGCGTCGCCCTTGAGTAAAAAGACTGTCTTTGACAGCGACATCATCATCTATTAATATATTCAAGACTCGGATATTTTCTGAGAAACCAAGTTCGGCTGCCATCTCGAAATTCATCACATCGCCACTATAATTTTTGACAATATTGAGAACACCTGCACCTGAGTTGACGACTTTAGCAGCTTCTAACATTTGGTCGGGAGTGGGAGAGGTAAAAATTTCACCAGGACAAGCAGCGTCTAACATTCCCATCCCCACAAAACCTCCGTGCATTGGTTCGTGACCGCTCCCACCACCGGAGATGATGGCAACTTTATTTTTTATCAGTGCATCAGCGCGGTAGATAAAGTGGGGATCGAAGTTGACTTTAATTAGATCGGGGTGTGCGATCGCCATACCTTGAAGGCTTTCCCGAACTAGATCGTTGGGGTTATTAATCAATTTTTTCATGGAACTTTTCTCAATTGGTTATTGTACTTATATTATCAGGACTTACGCACCAAGCGACATATCTAGTAGGGGCGAATGGCATTTGCCCTCTACAGATAGCGTTTTATCTAATAATTTGCGTAAGTCCTGATTATAAATAATATCTGGTTGGGTAATTGACTGCATTGGTTCCAACATAATTATCCACTTGCATAAGTCCCGATCTATAATATTATCCTAATAACTTTGGTATTAGTTTTTTGGCCGTTGGTGAAAAGAGGTATTATATTATGTCCGGATAAGAGCGCGATAGAACTCCGTTCCGTCTACGTGGCAAAAAAACTTTCTCCTTCTACTCGGGGTTTCTTCTTCTTTCTTCCCTCCTGACTCTTGAGTTCTGACTCCTGACTCCTGACTCCTAAAGAATTAAGATTAATATCATACACGCGCTTTACCAACGCTGTTTTTTGTTAATATTTTATAGATAAATGGATGAAATTATTATCGTCGAACATAATCCAGACTGGAAATTTATGTTTCAGCAAGAAGCTACACACATCCGTGAACTTTTAGGAGAATCTCTTATTCATCGTATCGAACATTTTGGCAGCACAGCAGTACCAGGTTTAGCAGCAAAACCTATTATTGATTTATTGATTGAAGTATCTTCACTTGAGGAAGCAAAACAAATAGCTATTCCTCAGTTAAAACTCTTGGGGTATGAATATTGGTTTGATAATCCCGATCCTCAACGGATGTTTTTTGTCAAAGGTCTACCACCTAACAGTCCACGCACTCATCATGTTCATATCGTCGAAGCAGACAGCATATTATGGGAGTGTTTAATATTTCGAGACTATCTTTGTCAGCATCCAGATGAAGCAGCACGCTATACACAATTAAAACGTAATCTTGCTCAACGCTTTTCGAGCGATCGAGAAGCATACACAACAGGAAAAACGGATTATATTAAGTCTGTCATGGAAAAAGCACGACTTCAGTAATAAAAATTTTCACATATATAGCAATGAGCGCTTAACAAATTCAATCTTTATATATCCAGAGATTATACTCAAAATTATTGAAAAATGTAATGAACATAACAGAATTACCACAAAAATATAATGCGCCTAAACATTGCGAAATCTTAATGCCAAATCCTGTAGACATTGGCTAGGGTAGTTTCAACCCACCCACTTAACCTACCTTCTTCTGTTTAACAGTCATGCTACAAGAACTAGCAATTGAAACTCGTGGCCTTACCAAACAATTTGATCGCCATATAGCAGTCAACGACCTCCATTTACAAGTAGCTACTGGGGAAGTTTATGGACTGATTGGACCTAATGGGGCAGGCAAAACCACCCTATTAAGAATGTTAGCTACTGCCGAAGAACCCACAATAGGGGAAATATATATCAGTGGAGAACGCCTACTGCGTGACCATACCAACCCCACCCTGAAACAACGCCTCGGTTTTTTGCCAGACGACTTTCCGGTATATGACGACCTAACTTTGTGGGATTATCTTGACTATTTTGCCAGACTTTACAATTTGCGGGAACCTTACCGTTCACGCCGACTTTTTACTGTCTTGGAATTGGTCGAATTGGTGAATAAACGGAATAGTATGATTTCTACTCTATCCCGGGGTATGAAACAACGTCTGAGTTTAGGCAGAACTATTATTCACGAACCCCTGCTACTATTATTAGATGAACCTGTTTCTGGTTTAGACCCCATTGCCAGAATGCAGTTTCGGGAAATTATCAAAGCATTGCAAGAAGCAGGCATGACAATAGTCATTTCTTCCCATGTTCTCAGTGATTTGGCAGAACTTTGCACTTCGGTGGGAATAATGGAATTAGGTTATTTGGTGGAAAGCACTTCTCTCAAAGAACTTTATCAACGTCTTAGCACTCAGCAAATTTTGATTTCTGTGATGAGTGGGTTATCAGAGTTAATTACGGAAATTAAAAATTTTCCTTGGGTGGACGCTTGGGAAGTTTTGCCGGAGGGTCAGCAAGTACGAGTTCAATTTTCGGGAACTCCCGAAGATTCTTCTAGTTTGCTACGATCGCTAATTCTTGCTAATATCCCAGTCACAAATTTCCATTGTACTCAAGAAGACCTAGAAGAAATTTTTCTCAAACTCGGACATCAGCAAGCAAATTAAGACTTACCCAGGAAGAACCCAGAAACCCGGTTTCTACGGTAAACCATTATTTTTAACAATAGACATTTAGGAGAAACCGGGTTTCTTTGAGTAAATCCTGTTAATTTCAAAATTTTTGGAGTTATAACTTATGTTATCTAAACCATTCGTCAATTTATTCAATTGGAACCCTCAATTATTCCGAGAAATAAAAGGTCGTCTCAAAACCAGAAATGTAGTGATCGCCATCTCTTTATCTCTCCTGTGCCAATTCATAGTAATGACGTATTATCTACGAAGACTTCCACAAGAATACGGTAGATATGTTACCAGTGATAGTCAATATTGTGTCGAAGTAGGAAAATATTGTACAGATATTGAGTGGTCTAGTTGGTGGTTAGATATCTTCAACAATTTGAGTTTGATTTTGCTTCCTTTAATGTTAATTGGCGGTGTCTATATGTTAGTAGGAGATCTAGCAAAAGAACAACGTCTTGGTACTCTCAATTTTATTCGTCTTAGTCCTAAATCTAGTCAGAAAATTTTGCTCGGCAAACTATTAGGAGTGCCAATTTTAATTTACCTAGCAGTAGTTATTTTCTTGCCTCTACATTTGTGGGCAAATATATCGTCTGGTTTGTCTTTATCTTGGTTTTTTGTATTTTATGGAGTTTTAATAATAGTTTGTTGTTTTTTCTACAATACCTCACTACTTTTTGCGTTTTTAGTAGGTTGTCAAGCTTGGTTAGCTGCTGCCATAACAGGCATATTTTTCTATCTTCTAATAGCTGCTATTGATGAAGGGTATAGTGATGAGATTAACGCCCTTATTGGTACTCATGAAAGAAATGTTCTACTAATAAGAATTGGTGTGATAATTACTTTAAGAATTGGTCATATGATTATTTCAGCTCTAATTTTGGGAAGCTACTGGAGTTGGCAAGCTGTAAATCGTCGTTACAGAAATCCTAATGCTACAGCTATTAATAAAAAACAAAGCTATTGCTTAATGGGATGTTTCCAAGTCTATCTAATGCTATGTTTCTTACTACACAATATTGACTATAAATCAACTGACGTTTTACAAGAATCGCTGGCTTTATTCTGTACTCTTAATTTGTTGTGGTTTTTATTAGTAATTGCTATGTTGTCACCTCAACGACAAAGTGTAGAAGATTGGGCAAGATATAGACATGAACAAGTTAATAATGATCAAACTGCAATTGTCAAAGGATTATCTATTAGCTTAAAACAAGATTTAATTTGGAGTGAAAAAAGTCCAGCTTTAGTAGCAATAGGAATTAATCTAGTTATTACTGCTGTAATTTGGATTGCCTGGATTTTATTTTGGCAGCAAAATAACACGATCAAACTATCAGCTATTTTGATATTAATTTTGAGCTTTAGCTTAATCTTAATTTATGCAGCGGTCGCTCAATTTATATTGCTAACAAAAGTCAAAAAGCCTACTATTTGGGCTACAGGAATAGTAAGTGGTTTTATTTTTCTACAACCTTTGGCACTAACGTTAATGTCAATTAACCCTGATATTTATCCTGATTTGTGGTTGTTCTCTGCTTTTCCTTCGTTTGCTCTCAACAATTCTTTAGCTATTACACCAATTTTAATAGCAATTATTGGTCAGTGGACTGTCTTAATATCAGTAACTTTACTACTAATCCGAAAAATCAAAAAATTAGGTGCATCTGATTATCAGAAATTACTAATAGGTCAAAAAGATTGAAGAATTCACCAGACAAAATTTCTTACAGTCAGAAAATTTCTTAGAGTCATAAAAATTATTAGGAACTCAATAACTGAATAATATTGAAGTCTGTTTAAGGTAGGCATTCAGCTATTAGCAGTCAGCTCCTAGCTTTAATGAATGAAGCAAGAGTTCTTTTAACTTCTACTACATTTTCAACCATATATTTGAGTTGTCAACTCATATAATTTATGGGCAGAAATTATAGATGTATCTTAGAAGCTGATTGCTGATAGCTGACTGCTGAATGCTTACTGTTTAAGTAATTAATAACGACTTAGAAAAAAAATTAATCTGAGGCCGATTCCATTATCAAAACACATAGAAAGTAAAATACACTTTTTCCTGGGAAGCAATTTTTCTGAAACTCGGACATCAGCAAGCAAATTAATTTTATAATCTTTGGAGTTATAACTTATGTTATCTAAACCATTAGACAATTTATTCAATTGGAATCCTCAATTATTCCGAGAAATTAAAGGTCGCCTCAAAACTAGAAATGTAGCGATCGCCATATCAGCATCTCTCCTGTGCCAATTCATAGTAATGATGGTTTTCCTAGAAAGACTTCCACAAACATACGGTACAGATGTTGCTCGCCATAATCCATATTGTGTCGAAGTAGGACGATATTGTACAGGTATTGATTGGTCTAATTGGTGGGTAGATATCTTCAGCACTTTGAATATAATTTTGCTGACTTTAATGTTAACTGGTGGTGTCTATATGTTAGTAGCAAACCTAGGAAAAGAACAACGTCTTGGTACTCTTAATTTTATTCGTCTTAGTCCTCAATCTAGTCAGAAAATTTTGCTCGGCAAACTATTAGGAGTACCAATTTTAATTTACCTAGCAGGAGCTATTTTTTTACCTCTACATTTGTGGGCAAATATATCATCTGGTTTACCTTTATCTTGGTTTTTTGTATTTTATGGAATTTTAATAACAGTTTGTTGTTTTTTCTACAATACGTCAATACTTTTTGTGTTTTTAGTAGGTTGTCAAGCTTGGTTAGCTGCTGCCATAACAGCCATATTTTTGTACCCTTTTCTAACCATTATTCAACCATATACTTATGATTATGCAGTTCGTGCCCATTTTCCTGATTTTCTACTAAGAACTGGTGCGATGATTATATCAGGTGTAATTTTGGGAAGCTATTGGATTTGGCAAGCTGTAAATCGGCGTTACAGAAATCCTAATCGTACAGTTATTAGCAAAAAACAAAGTTATTGGTTAATGGGATGTTCCCAAGTCTATCTGCTACTGTTTTTGTTAGTGATAGGTATTACTGACGATTTACAAGAATCACCGATTTTATTCTGTACTCTTAATTTGTTTTGGTTTTTGTTAGTAATTGCTATGTTATCACCTCAACGACAGAGCATACAAGATTGGGCAAGATATAGACATCAACAAGTCAATAATGATGAAACTAAAATTATCAAAGGATCGGCTATTAGTTTAAAAGAAGATTTAATTTGGAGTGAAAAAATTCCACCTTTAGTAGCAATGGGAATTAATGTAGTTATTACTGCTGTAATTTGGATTTCCTGGATTTTATTTTGGCAAGATAATACGATTAAACTACCAGTTATTTTGACCTTGATTTTGAGCTTAAATTTAATCTTAATTTATGCAGCGATCGCTCAATTTCTATTGCTAATGAAAATCAAAAATCCTGCTATTTGGGCAATAGGGATACTAGGTAGTTTTATTTTTTTACAACTTTTTACACTAATTTTGTTAATGTCAATTAAACCCGATAGTTCCCCTAATTTGTGGTTATTCTCTACTTTTCCTTGGTTTTATATTGGCGAAGGTTCTTTAGCTATCGCGCCAATGTTAATAGCAATTATTAGTCAGTGGAGTGTTTTGATTTCAGTAACTTTCCTACTAACTCGAAAAATTCAAAAATTAGGTGCATCCGATTCTCAGAAATTATTGACAGGTAAATAAAGATTGAAGAATTCAGCATGGAGAATTTCTCATTGGAGTTATAAATTATGTTATCTAAACCATTAGACAATTTATTTAACTGGAATCCTCAATTATTCCGAGAAATTAAAGGTCGCCTCAAAACCAGAAATGTAGCGATCGCCATATCTGCATCTCTCCTCTGCCAATTTCTTGTTATGATGACTTTTGATGGTGCTGCCCATTCTCACCGATATTGTATATACACAGAAGAGGATTGTACTGGTACTCTCTGGTCATATTGGTGGGCAGATATCTTTGTCACTTTTAGCTGGATTTTGTTTGCTTTGACCTTACTTGGCGGTATCTATATGTTAGTAGCAGATCTAGCAAAAGAATAACGTCTTGGTACTCTTAATTTTATTCGTCTTAGTCCTCAATCTAGTCATAAAATTTTGCTAGGTAAATTATTAGGAGTACCAATTTTAATTTACCTAGCAGCAGCTATTTTTTTTCCTCTACATTTGTGGGCAAATATATCATCTGGTTTGTCTTTATCTTGGTTATTTGGATTTTATGGAGTTTTAATTGCAGTTTGTTATTTTCTCTACAATGCCTCACTACTTTTGGCCTTTTTAGGAGTTACTCAAGCTTGGTTAATTGCAACAATAACCGGAATATTTTTGTTTCCTATTATGGGTATCATTGAATCATATACTAATGAGACTAACGCTCTTATTGATACTGATGGAATAAGATATTTACTAATAGTAGCTGCCATAATTATTTTAGGTTTAATTTTGGGAAGCTACTGGATTTGGAAAGCTGTAAATCGTCGTTACCGAAATCCTAATGCCACAATTATTAGTAAAGAACAAAGCTATTGGTTAATGGGATGTTTCCATTTTTATCTACTGCCATTGTTCTTATTAATAAATATTGGCAATGATGAAAAATCAAGCTACATTTTATGGAATTCACTGATTTTCTTCTGCACTATTAACTTATTCTGGTTTTTGTTAGTCATTGCTTTGTTATCACCTCAAAGAAAAAGTGTGCAAGATTGGGCAAGATACAGACATCAACAAATTAATAATGATGAAACTGCAATTGTTAAAGGTTTAGCTATTAGTTTAAAACAAGACTTAATTTGGGGTGAAAAAAGTCCAGCTTTAGTGGCGATTGGAATTAACCTAGTTATTACTGGTTTAATTTGGAGTTCATGGATTTTACTTTGGCATGACAATGAAATTAAATTACGAGCTATTTTAACTTTAATTCTGAGCCTAAATTTAATTTTAATTTATGCAGCGATCGTTCAATTTGTATTGTTGATGAAAGTCAAAAAACCTGCTATTTGGGCAGTAGGAATATTAGATAGTTTAATTTCTTTGCCACCTATTGCTTTATTATTACTGTCAATTTCACCTAATAATCACTCAAATTTATGGCTATTTTCAACTTTTCCTTGGCTCTCCATTGACTTAAATTATCCAGCGATCGCATCAATGTTAATTGCAATTATTGGTCAGTGGAGTGTTTTGACATTAGTAACTTTATAACTGACCATAAAAATCCGAAAATTAGGTACATCTAATTCTCAAAAATTACTGACCTAAATATTTAGCTTTGCGGAAGTCAACAGTTCAAAAAATAGTAGTAGCTTGTCTAGATTAAAAATGTGGGTTAAACAATCTACCCTTGCCCTTAGTAAGGGAATAAAGGGGAATCGAGAGTTTAGTTTTTACCCATAAATTTAGTCTAGACGCGCTAATAGTAAGGGCTAAATACCAACTACAAACAAAAACTTTTTCAATGATGTTAATATTTGGTCAGTATTAATTATTTTGCAAATAAATTATTAGCTTGTTCTTGAACTTTATCTTCAAACTCAGGTTGAGTAATGACACCATTTTTCAAGTCTTCAAAAAGAGTTGATAAAATCTGGTCTTGCTCCTGTAATTTGAGTTTAAATGTAGCATCAAAATCAGCTTCAGTAATTGTACCTTCTTTCAAGTCTTGACTCATATCTCTCAGAAAAGACCTTTGTTTTTTCTTCAGGGAACGAAACACCCAAGGTGGAATAAATTCTGATTGAGATTCTTGCCATATTCCACGTTGATTTATCTGAGCATCCGCTTCTGCTAATAACAACATTATTGCAGTGTCTCTTGGACATTCGCTAATATAATCATAATAAATTCGACTCAAGCCTTCCTGGACTAAAATGTATTGTACAAAAGTACCATCTAATAAATAAACTTCACCAAAACAACGTGGCGATCGCCCTGGTCGTTTTTCTTCTCCAGTAACTTTAACTTTGACTTTATTACCACTTTTTTCAACTAATTCTTGGAGTCGCTCTTTGCCTTTTTCTCCCCATTCAAATTGACTACGATATATTTGATTTTCATTTTTACGATTCATTTTTTCCACCTGTGAATCTCCCCATCCTTTAGAAGTTTCTGGAGTATCAATATAAACGAAACGTACAGTCATTTCCTGGTTATCTTCATCAGAAATAACATCAAAAGTATCGGCATCTGATACTTTTTTGACAGTGTAAGTTTTTAGGGTCTCAAAATATGATGGAGTAGGTAGTTTAACTTGACCCAGACGAGTTAAGATATTGTTGATTATTTCTTTCATCAATAATTAAAAATTGCTAGCTGTCTACTAATAATACTAGAAAAAATAGAGAAGTTATGTAAGTGAAGTCTCTCCCGTTAAATCTCGCGATTATAACGGGAGCTTCTAAAACAAAGATAATTGAACCCAAGTTTCAAAAGTTTCTTGCTTCATAGGCTGACCAACGTCTAAGCCTCCACAAGCAGACAAGATGATACCCACCTCGTTTAATGCTCTATTTAATATGTTAACTGCTGCATTCTCATCTCTATCTAAAACTGTTTTACATTTAGGACAAGAATGAGTTCTAACTGACAAAGTTTTAGGTACTTTATGACCACAATTTGAACAATTTTGTGATGTATTATGAGGAGTGACTTTGACTACATGAACACCGCGTTTGACCGCCACTGCATTCAATTTTTCAATAAAAGCACCCCAGGCTACATCATAGATTGATTTTGATAATTTGCTATTTCTGGCTAAACCTTTAATGTTAAGGTTTTCAACTGCAATTAAATCATACTCTTTAACTAATTTATGGGCAGTTTTGTAATGAAATTCTTCTCTTTGTCTAGCAATATGTTGATGTAATTTAGCTATTCTATTTTGAGCCTTTTTCCAGTTATTAGAACCAATTTCTTTTCTAGCTGCTTTACTTTGTTTTCTAGCTAAATTAGATTGAGATTTTCTATAAAAATTAGGAACAGAAACAGTGTCTCCAGTATTGGTCGTCAGAAACTCTTTGAGGCCGACATCAATACCCACAGCAGTTTTTATATTCTCTGTAGGAATTAGATTAGGAACTGACTTATCTTCCAAGCTAAAACTAACATAATAACCGTCAGCTTTCTTTGTTATAGTTGCAGTTTTAATAGTAAAACCTTCGGGGATAGGTCTATGAACTATTACTGGAATAGCGCCAAACCTGCTAATAATAATTTGCTTACCATCAAATTTAACTGCTGCTTTAGGATGATTAACTCTACTAAAACAAAATGACCTTAATTTGCCAGACTTCTTGAATCTTGGTCTACCAAATCTCTTGCCTGTTTGATCTGGAACTAACCAACGTTTCCAGGCTTTATCCAACCTTTGTAAGTTAATTTGTTGAACTTCAGAATAGATGTCTTTGTATTCTGGAAAGAGAATTTTTGTTTGTTTAAGTGCTGATTGTTGAAAATAATAATCAGGCTTGCCAGGAATCTCGCCGATAGGACATGATACTATTGAGCATCGGTCTAATTGACACCTAGTTCTATTTAACCAGTCTAGTCTTTGACCATTAGCGTAATTCCAATGCCTCCTGAGCAACTCTAGCCAATAGTCAATTTTTGCTGACTGTTCAGAAGTGGGCTTGATTTTATAGCAATAAGTAATTATCATATTTTGATTTTACATTTACTGCTATGTTATGTCAAGCAACTATAATAAAGGTTTTAGGTCTGTTTATTCTCTTACTGTTCATATCGTATTTGTCACCAAGTACCGAAGAAAAGTAATTACCTCTGAAATGCTGCAGCAGTTAAATAAAATATTTGATCAAACCTGTCAAAAGTGGGAGTGTGAATTAGTAGAGTTTAATGGTGAAGTTGACCATGTACATTTGTTAATCACATTTAACCCAAAAGTTCAACTGAGCAAATTTATAGCCAATCTCAAGACTGTTTCGAGTAGGTTGATCCGGAGAGACTTTGCTGATTACCTAGCTAGGTTTTACAGGAAACCTGTACTGTGGACTGGTTCTTACTTTGTTGCTAGCTGCGGAGGTGTAACTATTGAGCAATTAAAGGAATATGTTGAACATCAATCGACACCTACATAACCTTGTTGTCGGCAATTCCCCTCCCGTTAAATCTCGCAATTATAACGGGAGACCCCGAGACCGTATCAAGTTGGTATTGAATCGATATTTCGGATATAGAAATGTATGGCAAACAAGGGCCTAAATAATTAATAATTAATAATTAATAATTAATAATTAATTGTTGAAGAGTCCTAATACAATTTGACCACAGGTAAACCTGTTTTGGGAATACTGGTCAGAAAACCTTGTCTGATGGAGTCTAATTTATAAGAGCAAATTAAACTCAATATACTCAGTAAGACTGGTAGCAAAATAATTTTTACTGACAGATTAATTGCGATTAAAAATAAAGCTAAAATTGCTAAAACTGCTGTAAAATTTTGACAAAAATCTTTGATTTTGTCTATCAAAATTAGAGATTGCCGACAACTAGGGCAATGCTTTGTATGTCTGTGCCAGCGATCGTATAATTGTTCATCATTGAATTCTAGAAAAGGTGTTTCTGTAATTCCTTGCCATTCAGGTTTCCCCCCCGCAAATTCATCTAACCATTTGCGAAAAGTAACTATACCAACATCAGCTAATGAAGGCATGAAATAGGATTTTTGCCAAGTTTTATTCTCTGTTGATTCGTTAATAGTTTGGGAGTGCATTATTGATAAATCTTGGTTACTTAACTTATAGCTAGATGAATGTTTTAATCCTGTTTGTAAATACTTTGGTAGGAGTTCAAACCACAAGTTACGTTTTTGGGGAACACCATCAAAAATAAACTTACTAATATGTTTACAATAACCTGGTTTTGTTGGTACAAAATATAAGATAAACAAACCAGATTTACCATGAGAAAATTCATATATTGTTGTATTAAAACAGGGAGGTATGAATTTTCGTGTGGCATCCATATCTTTGTTAAAAACATTATAACCAGAATGTTTTAAGGTAAAACCATCTTCAGCAGAAATTTCTCCGAATACTTTAAAACGTTGGATAGGAATAGCTCTTTCTGGAGAAAAACCTGCAATTCCTTCATGCAAAAATTGGGCGTGAGAAGGGTCAAAACTACTTTCAACAGAGACAGTATAACCAACAGGAACTTCTGACATAAACCAATCTATTGAAGAGCTATCAACTTGATCTTCTGGCATCACAGCAGGTTGTTTTAAAGTAGAATCTTCAACAGCAGTATAACTATTATCTGGCCATACCCAAAGTAAGTCTTGTAACACTTGAGTAGGATATATAGTTACTTGCGATCGCTCACTATTACAAGCTGTTTCTAGAGCTTTTTCTTCACTCAACATTGGAATATTTGTACATTTACCTGTTCCATCAAAACACCAACCATGATGCCGACACATTAGGTATCCATTCTTATCAATACTTCCTAAAGATAACTGCGCTAATTTATGGGGGCAAGTATCATCCATTGCTATCCATTTTTCCTGTTTATCCTGCCAAATTACTAACCTTTTACCAAGTAAAGTTATTGGAGTTGGATGAGAGGGGTCTAGATAATTTATGGGAGTTACTGGATACCATTGTTTAGTCCAAGAAAATTTAGTCATAATGAAATTAATTAATGTATTATATCAGTTTGATAAATCTTTGCTACAAATATTTAGGTTACTGCTTAGGAGTCAGGAGACAGGAGTCAGGAGTCAGAATGAATAGGGTACTATTTCTTATGTAGTAATTTATCTTTTTCGTCCAATAGATATTTCCTACAAATTATTTTAATACTGCTTATTATTTGTAACATTCTTTTTTCACGCTTGGTATTAACTAGCTATTAGCTTTTGGATAATTGATAATTAATCCATTTTCAAATAATTATCCGGGTGTATCTCAATTTTGAATAAAGCCAAAAATTTATCGCTTTTAGGCAACAGGCAACAGGCAACAGGGAATACATAGGAAAAAAGTATTTTTGCAAGTATGAGATGCACCCAATTATACATTGCTCATTATCCATTATCAATTAATAAAGCTGTAAGATGTAATCAGATTTTACCACTTAATGACAGTCAAAATATTACTTTTGACTTTTGACTTTTGACCTTTGACTTAAAAATTAATGTTTACCAATTTTTTCATCAAAAAACCAGTATTTGCCTCGGTCTGTTCCCTACTAATTATCCTAATCGGATTAGTAGGTTACACCCGTCTACCAGTGCAAGAATTTCCTACTGTTGAACCTCCAGTAGTTAGCGTGCAAACTAACTACCCAGGAGCTAACCCAGAAGTAGTAGAAACAGAAGTAACAGAAATTCTCGAAGCAGAAATTAACGGTGTCGAAGGTGTCAAAACTCTAACCTCTAGCACCAGGGAAGGTTCAAGTTCCATAAATGTTGAATTTGAACTAGACCGTGACCTAGAAGCAGCAGCTCAAGATGTTCGTAGTCGAGTTTCCCGTGCTATGAGAAGACTGCCCGATGAAGTTGATGCACCAGTAGTTTCTAAACGCAGTAGCGATGATGAACGGATTATTTGGCTTGCTTTAACTGGGGAAAAATACTCGTCCTTAGAGTTAAGCAACTATGCTGATAAATTCATCAAAAATGTCTTAGAAACTGTTAACGGAGTGGGCAGTATTTTGATCGGTGGCGAACGTCGCTACGCTATGCGACTATGGTTAGACCCCAAAAAAATGGCTGCCCGAAATATTACAGCATTAGATGTAGAGCAAGCACTTAGACGACAAAACGTAGAAATTCCCAGTGGGAGAATAGAAGGGAAATCGACCGAATACCCCATTCGGACTTTTGGTCGTTTGCAAACTACAGAAGAATATGAAAACCTAATCGTTAGACGAAATGATGATAATTCTCTCACCAGACTCAGGGACATTGGTAGAGCAGAAATTGGAGCAGAGAGCGATCGCACCCTTGCTCGTTATAATGGTAAACCAGCAGTAGGTCTTGGTATCAGTAAATTATCCGGGGCAAATATCATAGAAGTTGCTAACGGCGTTAAAACCAGGATGAAGGAATTATCCAAAGACTTCCCCGAAGGAATGGAATATTACATCAGCGTTGACTACTCAACATTTGTGGAAGTAGCTATCAAAGAAGTTTGGAAAAGCTTATTTCTAGCAATTTGTTTAGTTGTCTTAGTTATCTATGCATTTCTGCGAGACTGGAGAGCAACTCTAATTCCCACCATCACTATTCCTGTTTCTCTCATTGGTGCCTTTGGGGTAATGTATTTCATGGGATTTTCCATCAACACCCTCACCCTATTTGCCCTCACATTATCAACAGGTTTAGTAGTAGATGACACCATTGTTGTCTTAGAAAATATAGTTCGATATATTCAAGAAGAAGGCAAAACTCCCATGCAAGCAGCCATCTTAGGAGTAGGGGAAGTAGTATTTGCCGTCATTGCCACCACCGTTGTATTAATTGCCGTATTCTTACCAGTCGCATTTTCTGGAGGTTCTTCAGGGCAAATATTTAATGAATTTGCTCTAACTATTGCAGTCTCAGTCGTATTATCCACCTTCGTCGCTTTGACTTTAGCACCAACCTTATCAGGGCGAATCTTAAAAAGACATCAACCAAAAGAACATCAAAACTTCCTTTCCCGCGTAGTTGCTACTCCCCTAGATTTATTTGATTATGCTCTAAGTCGCATCTCAGCCATGTATGATTGGTCATTGCGTCTGTTGATGAGAATGAAACCATTAGTAATTTTAGGATTTATCCTATCTTTCTGGGTAATCTTTTGGTTATATCAACAACTCCCCCAAGGATTTTTACCCACAGAAGACCGGGGGCGAGTATTTGTATCCGTTTCTGCACCAGAAGGTGTCAGTGTTCAATATACTGATAACGTTATGCGTCAAGTAGAAGATAAACTCTCTCAAATACCTGAAATGAGAGGTTATTTCAGTATTGTGGGATTTGGTCGTTCTGCCCAAGCAAACCGAGCTTTTGCTTTCACCAACCTCAAACCATGGTCGGAACGCAAGAAACCAGAGGAAGCACAACAAGAAATTGTTAAACGGTTGTTTGGAGCATTTGCTCCCATTACTGATGGACGAGTTTTTCCCATTAACCCCGGTTCATTGCCTGGAACTGGTCGCACTCAACCAGTACAGTTTGTGTTGCAGGGAAATGATTTAGAAGAACTAGCGCGAGTCTCTGAAGAATTTACTAATGAAGCGCAACAGTTACCCCAGTTGAATAATATTGATACAGATTTGAAGATTAATAAACCGGAGATATCGGTAGAAATTGACCGCGCTCAGGCATCTAATTTAGGTGTATCGGTGGAGGATATTGCGCGAACATTGCAAATAATGATGGGAGGGGAAGATATTACTAACTTTACCCAAGGAAATCAACGTTATGATGTAATTGTGCGAGCTGAGGAACAGTTTCGTAATAGTTTACAAAATATTGATGATTTGTATGTACGGACTGAGTCAGGAGTAATGATACCTTTGAGTAATGTGGTGAAGGTAAGTACGACAACCACTCCTCCTCAGATTAATCACTTTAATAGATTTCGTTCGGCAACTATTCAAGGAAGTCCGGCATCAGGGGTGAGTCTGGGTGAGGCGTTACAAGTGTTGGACGATTTGGCAGACCGGATTTTACCTGCTGATATGCGAACCGACCTCCAGGGTGAGTCGTCACAGTTTCGAGATGCGGGTCAAGCGACGATGCTTCTTTTTGCCTTGGCAATGATCTTTATTTTCTTGACATTGGCAGCTCAGTTTGAGAGTTATATTGACCCGGTGGTGATTTTGTTGGCAGTACCGTTATCTTTGTTGGGTGCTTTTGGAGCGTTGTGGTTGGCGCAGTTGGAAGTGAATGTTTATAGTCGAATTGGGTTGATTATGTTGATTGGTTTGGCAACGAAAAACTCGATTTTGATTGTGGAGTTTGCTAATCAGTTGTTGGCAGAGGGTATGTCTATTACTAAAGCAGCAGTTGAGGCATCCCGTTTGCGGTTTCGCCCAATTTTAATGACGGCGTTTTCTACCATTTTCGGGGTAATGCCATTAGCTTTTGCTTCTGGTGCAGGTGCTGCTAGTCGGGTTTCGATTGGAATGTCGGTTATGGGTGGTATGTTGGTTTCTACAATTTTGAGTTTGTATGTAGTGCCGATATTTTATGTGATGGCGAAAGGTTTACAGTCACGTTTATTTCATAAATCTGCTGAAGAGTTGGCAGGTGGTTATGATATCAATGGTTTTTCTAATGGTAATGGTAATGGTAATGGTAATGGTTATACTAACGGAAATGGTAATGGTAATGGTAAGGCAAGTTATGTTAAGGATGGTGTGAAAGAATTGAAAAAATAGGCGTTTACTTATTATAGTTTTGTGGAATGGGTATCTTGCCCGTTCCTGATATTTTCAGGTAGGTAAGATATCCACCCCACTTATATTCACCCCACTTCGGAGATTAAAATCTCCAACTTGTTTTCATCCATCGGCTGAAGTCTGATAGCTTTCAACTGCCAAATTCAAGGTAATGGTATTAGTATCTAATTATTTTTTCACGGTATAGCCAGTGGGAGCATCTTGCTCCCGCCCTAATTCTTCCCGATCTCTACCTACCATTACTATGCAAGACTACCTTTTTTTCTAACTCCTGTCTCCTGTCTCCTGTCTCCTGTCTCCTGTCTCCTACCCCTACTACCGAGCGGCAAACAATCTACTCGCGTGAGGTTCTC
Source organism: Okeania sp. SIO2F5 (assembly GCF_010692685.1). NCBI lineage: Bacteria > Bacillati > Cyanobacteriota > Cyanophyceae > Oscillatoriales > Microcoleaceae > Okeania > Okeania sp. SIO2F5. The sequence continues at coordinate 21,163 of NZ_JAAHGU010000032.1, forward strand.
CAGGCAAATCTTCAACAATTGCACCTTGCTGTTGCAACTGTTTCTTCATCTCTGCAGATAGTCCAATACCAAGAGAAAATCGAGTCTCCTTCACATCAACCCCATTCATCTTAGTCTTCTTGAGGTCGGCACCACTTAAATTAGCATGACTCAAATTTGTATCAATTAAAATTGCTTTCTGTAAATTAGCGCGACTCATATCAGCATAACTGAGATTAGCATAACTCAAAATGGCCCCACTCAAGTCAGCAGCACTCAAATCTGCCCCACTCAAATCTGCCCCACTCAAATCTGCACGAGTCAGGTTCGCTCCACTCAGATTCGCCCCACTCAGATTCGCACAATACAAATTAGCACCAATCAAAGTAGCATTGTACAAATTAGCACCAATTAAATTTGCTCTAAATAAATTAGCCCGGAATAAATTAGCACGAAACAAACTCACACCAGCTAAATTCACATTACTAAGCTCAGATCGAAATAAATCAATATCCCGAAAATTTCTTTCTCCAGAGGCATAACGTGCCAAAAATTCTTCAATTTTCATAATTTTATCTTAAAATTTTCTTGATGTTTTCATCTAAAACTTTAAATTTAGATGTGTTTCTCTTCTCTGTAAGTTTTAAACACATAAAGACAAGAAACTTATATAGCAGAAGGAAGAAGGAAGAAAGAAGAAGGAAGAAGGCTTTAGTTATCTAGGAGAGAAGACTTTAGTTATCTAGGAGAAAAGAAAAATCTTACGTTATCTGAGTTTTCAGCTTTCGATCTGTTCTAACTTTTCCTTCAACTGCCATATTAATTATCTTGGACTTTTTTTTAAATGTTAGGTGATTTTTATAACAATATTTTACAAAAGTTATATTTGCTTGATATATACCAATAAAAGTTTAAATTTTATTAAAAAAGTTGATCGATACAAATACAAGAATTTATGTACATCTAAGTTGCACTTTTTATAATTTTAAATCAACCTCTATATAGCAATCCTATATCATTAGTAAAAAATCAAAAAATAGATCGAAAATCTGAAACTATCAGACCTTTTCCCTCCCCCTAATTTCCTTTTTACTGAATAATTAAGGTTTAAAGCCTTTCCCTTAAAGGAGAAAAAATAAAAAATTTTCGGCGTTGCTGAATTGAAGTATGAATGCGCGATTGTTTGGTTCTGGTCAAGCCCCCTAAATCCCCCATTCAACAAAAAGCGCAGCATCCTCTGGTTTCCCCCTTTCCAAGGGGGACTTTTAGAGTTTTATTCCCCCCCAAAATTGGGGGGTTAGGGGGGCTTGCATCATACCCATAATCAGCAACGCCAAATTTTCCTTTTAGTCAATCCTATCCGTTTTCAAGGAGAGGTAATTATTAATTATTAATTATTAATTGTTGAACAAAAAGCCTATATATAATGAAAAATATTCTATTTTTGAGAAAAAATTAGTGACTACTACACCTCTAAATCCTACTTCAACTCAACAACCAGATACTCTCGGCAGATTTGGCCAGTTTGGCGGTAAATATGTCCCCGAAACATTAATGCCTGCCTTATTTGAGCTAGAAGCGGCCTACAAAAAATACAGTCAAGAACCCGCTTTCCAAAAAGAACTCCAACAACTTCTGCGAGACTATGTAGGTCGCCCTAGTCCTCTTTATTTTGCCGAACGTCTCACAACTCACTATGCCAGACCTGATGGTACAGGTCCACAAATTTACCTCAAACGGGAAGACCTCAACCACACTGGTGCCCACAAAATCAACAATGCTTTAGCTCAAGCTCTATTAGCTCTGAAAATGGGTAAAAAACGTGTCATTGCCGAAACAGGTGCTGGTCAACATGGTGTCGCCACTGCCACAGTTTGCGCTCGGTTTGGATTGGAATGTATCATCTATATGGGCGTTCACGATATGGAACGTCAATCTCTCAATGTATTCAGAATGCGACTAATGGGAGCGGAGGTACGACCAGTGGAAGCTGGCACTGGCACCCTGAAAGATGCAACATCAGAAGCTATTCGAGACTGGGTAACAAACGTGGAGACTACCCACTATATTCTCGGTTCCGTTGCAGGACCTCACCCATACCCGATGATGGTACGAGACTTTCATGCTGTTATCGGTCAAGAAACCCGCACTCAATGTTTGGAAAAGTGGGGCGGTTTGCCTGACATTTTGATTGCTTGCGTTGGTGGTGGTTCTAATGCAATGGGTTTATTCCATGAGTTTATGAATGAGTCGTCAGTCCGAATGATCGGTGTAGAAGCTGGTGGTGAGGGAGTTGAGACTAATAAACACGCTGCTACTCTGACTCTTGGTCGTGTTGGTGTGTTGCATGGAGCTATGAGTTATTTGTTACAGGATAAGGAAGGTCAGATAATTGAACCTCATTCTATCAGTGCAGGTTTAGATTATCCTGGTGTCGGACCCGAACATAGTTTTTTGAAGGATAGTGGTAGAGCTGAATATTATAGTGTGACTGATAATGAGGCAGTGGCTGCTTTTCAACGTTTGTCTCAGTTGGAGGGAATTATTCCAGCACTGGAAACTGCTCATGCGATCGCTTATTTGGAAACTCTCTGTCCACAGTTAAATGGTAGTCCGCGTATTGTGTTTAACTGTTCTGGACGTGGGGATAAGGATGTGCAGACAGTGGCTAAGTTTTTGGAGGGGTAATTAATTTGTAAATAATTAATTTGTCGGGTGCGTTAGACGGCTAAAATTTAGACTGTGAAAGGAATTTAACAATCCGTCATAACGCACCGTTTTAGATATGTCAATTCAGTAAAGTTGAAAAATGTTCAGTAATTAATATTAATCATCAAAATACTATAGTTTGTCTACTTTATAAATACTAATTACCTTTCTTTGTTGTCTCCTTTTTTGCTTGATTAATAATTGCATCACAAATATAGTTGCATATTCCTTTAATATTCCACGAGTATTTCCCATCATTACCTGGTAACTCTACCTCAAGTTTTTCTAACGGCATTTTAAATTCTTTTTCGAGTGCCATTTGCAATTCCATTAATACCAATTTAAATTTTATATTATCTAGCTTATCGAAACTGAAAATTGTCTCTAGTTTAACTCTTTCTATATTTATTTTCAACTCCTGACTAATTACTTTTTTAACTCTTTCTAAAATTTTACTTCTGACTAAAATTATACTTCTAAGTTTATTGGCTTTTTTTTCAGCATTTTTTCTCATTAACTTTAATGCTATTTCTGCAAACTTATATTCTTCAATGCTTTCTATTCTCTGACTATTTATTAACTGTTTTTCCATTTGATCGTAGAACTGAATCAAGTAGGATTTGATCATTTCTTTTTTGTGCCCTACAGGAATACTACCAATATTTTCTCCATACTTTTTTTCAATCTCAATTTCTTCTGAAGAAACATAATATTTAGGAACTGAATTTTCGAGGAAAAACATTAAATATGGATCTTGTTGATTGTTTTTGGTTTTAACTTGACTCAACAAAACTATTTCTAGTTTATCTAGGTGAGTAAATGCAATTCTTATGTTAGACGGCGAATTAAATTTTTTGCAGTAAACAAGATTGATTTTATCTAACTCTAATTTTAACTTTTAACTTAATAATTTAACAATCATTTTTTTGAGAATAATCAAGTAAAATAAATCTCCAACTGTGGTAGAAAGCATATTATCTTGCATCTCCAATGGAAATTCTTTTTTCAGTGCTTTGACTAGAGGAGTATTAGAAAAGTTAGTCTCAGTTGTTAATCCCAAATCATTGATAATATAACTATCTAAAGTTACTTTATCTAAGCTGACTTTTAAGTATTTACTAATCATATTTTGAAGTTTCATAAATTCTGGAAGCTGACTTTTATCCCTGCCAGACTTTTCTAGTGCTATCTCTATAGTTTTAATTCTTTCCGCTTCAACTATGCGGTTTTTTTTCTCAATTTTTCTCCGTATTTCTGATTCAATTCGGAATCTTTATTCCTGATATTTTCTATGTTTTTCTGCTTCAAGTACCTTTACTTTTCTGATTGTTTTTTCTTGAAGATATTGATTAATAAATCCTTCGGCAATTTCAGCAAATTCTGATTCAGAAATACTTTTTCTTGTCTGACTATTTCTAGGCTTATCTCTTATTTCGTCATAACCATAAATTACGGATTGTTTTGCTTGATTTTTTTCAGCATAAACCGTATATTTAGGATTTCCTTTTTCTAACAAAATCAACAAATATTGATACTTTTGATTATTCTTAGTTTGGAGTTGATTTAACAAAATTATTTCTAGTTGGTCTGGGCGATTAAATATCTTGATATTTTGCTGAGATGGTAAATTAAATTTTTTCTTTTTCCGATAAACCAGATTATAGTTAGAAATATTTTCTCTGATTTGAGTAATTTTCCTGGGCATTTTTTCTAGGGGTTTAAAATGATTAAAAACTTAGCCGTTCAAATTGTACCATTTTGGATTTCTATAATAAATATTTTGTAGTGATCGCCAAATTTTACCTTTTTCATCATCATTAATCAGAGGGCGTACTAATTATCTGATATTTACTTCTGTGTACGGAGATTCCATACCTCTAAAGTAGGGATGTTCCATGAAATGTCCCTGCTCATAAAATGTAGAAAAGTTGTTGATAAATGGTATTATATTTATTGTTAATACAATATAATTTTTCATAAACGATATTATTATGCCAGCTACACCAGAAAGTATCCACGCTTTTCTTAACTATTGTCGAGAATATATTAGTGGTACAAAAAGAAGTGATGGTTGGTTATTTCTAAATATATTTTTTCAAGCATTCAGATATGAAGGTTTAAAAGAAGTAGGTGCTAAATGTGAAGAGGTAGTTCCTGATGGTAGTCGCAAGGGAAAAACAGGATTTGCCGATTTATTTTGGCCTCGTAAAATCCCACTTTAGAACAAGTTATTAATGTGGCAAATGTAGCCGTAGAATTAATAAAAGAAAGTGGAGTTTAAAGAAGTTGCACATAGCAGAGAGTAGATTAACGAATGAATCATAAATATTTAAAACAAACTTTCTGGAGTCTGGCAATATTGTTGAGTAGTTGTAATTATCAACAAGTTATTAAAAATTTGCCAGAAATGCCAGAAATTCAAAATTCTAGACAAACTCCTATCTCCAGACCAAGAGTAGCAATTTCACCTGATGTTAATGGGTTAGAAAAAACTGTATTTGCTCAAATAAATCAATACAGAAAATCTAAAAACTTACCACCTCTCCAGTGGGATAATACTATTGCTCAACAATCTAGAATTCATGCTCAACAAATGGCTAATGGAAAAACAACTTTTAGCCATGATGGTTTTAAGGAAAGAGTACAAGTAATTAGTCAACAAGTTCAACTCCAAAGTGCAGCAGAAAATCTAGCTAATAATTTTGGTTATAATAATCCTGGAGAACAAGCTGTTGAAGGTTGGATAGATAGTCCTGGTCATCATAAAAATATGGTAGGTGACTATAATTTAAGTGGTATTGGTATTGCTCAAAATTCTGAAGGAACATATTTCTTTAATCAAATTTTTATTAAAACTAGGTAAGCATTTCCTACGGAATGCTGCGCAAACAGCGGTCAGCTATCAGCTATCAGCTTTATTACCTTTAGTGGAGAATTTAAGCTTGCTGTTCTTGTGCTTCAATTCTTTGTTTAAAAATGTTGTAGAAGTTAAGCAAATGCTTGCTTCATTCATTAAAAAGCTGAATGCGAGCGCATTCCGCAGGAAGAGCTGACCGCTAATAGCTAAATGCTTACTAATGAATATTACATTCTTAGTGAAATTATGATTACAGGTTTAGATGAAATTTATTAATACGAAAAGGTGCGCTAATAACGCACCATGATTAACATTAACCTGCTTTGACTAACTGTTTTTTCTCTGAAGATACTATAGGCGCACTTAAAGCTTCTTCCAGTTCAGCACGACCTAATTTTTCTTCTAAAATATTCATTACTTCACGACCAAAATCATTAGAATTTCTTTGCCAAGCTTCTAAACAAACTTCTCCAAAAAATGCACCTAAAGGTTCTGGATTCCATAATAACTTTCTCGCAGTCCAAGGCATTAAACTCATAGGGTCATATCCTGGTTTGAGAACTTCATTTTTCAGGGCATAATCTTCTAAATGAGTATGAGGTTGTAACCCAATAAAAAAGATAGCAGGTTCTACTTTTTCTGCTCCAAAAATTTTCTCTAATTCTCGGTGATAAGCAATAGTTTGTCGAATCGTTTCATAAGTTTCATCTATTACATTAAATGAGTAATTCACCGAAACTAAATCATTAAAACCAGCAGCTTTTAAATCTCGACAATTTTCCAATACTACCCGCAAGTTATAACCCATTCGCATTTTGCGAACCAGTTCCTGGGAACCACTGGTAATGCCAATTTCAAAATAATTCATCCCAGTCTTTGCCATGAGGTCGCACAACTCGGGAGTGAGGTTATCAGCACGAATATATGCCGCCCAGTGAATATCATCCATACCTGCATCAAGGATTTTTTGCAATAATTCAACCGCATCATCCATAAACCTACGAGCAGGAATAAACTGAGCATCAGTAAACCAGAAGTTACGAATACCGCGATCGTATAGTTGCTTCATTTCTGCAACAACTTCATCCGCAGGGTTGATCCGGACTTGTTTACCCTCAATAACTGTATAAACACAGTAACAACAGTTATGAGGACAACCACGTTTAGTTTGTACCCCTATATAGAAATCTTGGTCTTGTAAGTAGTATACAAATTCTGGCCAAATACTATTAATATAGTCGTAGTTACAGGCAGTTTTTTCCACAGGAGCAGGTTTTTCGTGAATCAAGCGATCGCGTGGTGATGTTTCTCCTACCACATAGCATCGTTGATCGTTAAAATCTTCTGCTCGAAGAAGTCTTTCTAACAATACCTCTCCTTCTCCTACAGATACAATAGTACCAGTGGGTAGACTACGACCTAATTGTTCATAAAATACACTTACTGCTCCACCACCAACCACTGCACGAGTTTCAGGTCGATAATTTCTCGCCCTTTTGAGACCTTGTTTTATTAGTCCTACATTGCGCCAGAGTTCTGTATAATAGGAAACAGCTAACCGCAAACCTCCTATTGCACCTCTAAATTTAATCAGAGGGTTTTTCGCATAGTAAAACTCGAAAGCATTTTGCAGAGGGTTTCCTCCACGACCTCCTACAGGTGCATATATCTGAATATCTCGCCAGGAAAACACTAATAGATTTGGTTTAAACTCATCAATACAATCATTGAGAGCTGTTTTATAGTCCAGAGGAGGTACTGCCCCAAGGTCAAATATTCGTTGTTCTACTTCTGGTAAGTACTTGTGGACATGATCTGATAGATAAACAACTCCGATGGGAAAAATCGGATTACAAGGAAGACGAACATAAAGAACTTTATTTTCCATAATCAATGTTTCTTATCACATATATAACTTTTTGCTTTTTGTAAGTATTTTTGTGAAGAAAGATAATAAATATGGTGGACTTATTTAATTTTAGTATTTATTTTCTTAAAATTTTGATACACAATCTTAATAATCGTAAAATATAGGTGTTGCTGATTTTAAGTATGAAATTTATAATAATGTAAGTTTTGATACAAAAATTCAAGGGTGCAAATCATCACCTAATTTCCCTAAAACCGATACCCGACTATATAGAGCTACATTCATTCCTAAGTATAAGAAGCTTTAATTAAACAAAAAGCTGAAAATTTGGAATAATCTTAAGATTTTATTCATATTTATATGGGCCATGTGATGCTAATATTGTTAGTCAGTATTCAAGATTACAACTGATTGGGATCGGTTGATGTTAACTTGTAGATATAACTAAAACTTGTTTAAAGTAAAAACTTTTCAATAGACTATGACACAAATTCTTGATCCCTTACCATCTAACAGTTCAAATCAAATTCTTTGCTGCTACGTTAATGCAACAAGTCAAATCCAAATTGCGAGAATTAGTAATATACCAAATTGGTATTTTGAGAGGGTTGTATTTCCAGGGCAGCGTTTAGTTTTTGAATCTGTTATGGGCGCTTCTATGGAAATTCATACAGGCATGATGGCAAGTTCTATATTATCTGATACAGTACCATGTGATCGCCTACAAATAAATCAAGGCCCTTATTCCTCTATTTCTAAAACTGAACAGGGTATACCAAAATTAGTTAGTTTACCTCAAAGACGGGAAACCCCTGCAAAATCAGCAGCAGTTTTAAGCGCAGTGGATTAATTTAATTTAGAAGTGTCGAGGATATATCAACTGAGTCACAATTATTCCATCAGAAAAAAGTTGATGTCCTAGATAATTAATACTCCCAACCAATGCAGTTATTTTATGTTTTTGTATTCAAAGGGATGTTAGAGAGGAAATGGGTTTATACCCATTTCCTCTAAAGTTTTTAATGAACAAATAATAAGTCTCTTAAATTAAAAATATTTAGTTAAGAAAAAATGTCTCAAAATCAAGACTCAGAAATTTTTGTATTTAGAATTTCTCCTGTGATTAAAATAACCCTTTTAAGTTTGTATGTGGCATTGACTATACCTCTACCTTTTCTATCTCAAGTCACAAATGCGCCAGTACCTCCTATGATTTTAGGAGCGGGATTAGCACTAGGAGCAGTAGCATTATACGCAGCTTTAACAGAACGAGTAATTATTGATGACCAGGGAATTCAGGTATCCTATCCAGTCTGGGTGCCAGACCTGTTTGGCAAAGGTTGGTATTTGCCTTGGGCAGAAATAAAAGCTCTCAAACCTCGGACTACAGGTCAGGGAGGTTTAGTATATTACTTTGTAAGTAATTCTGAAAAAGGTTATTTGTTGCCCATGCGAATAGTGGGTTTTGCCAAGTTGGTGAGAATAGTTGAGGCCAAGACAGGTATAGATACAACTGATGTACGTCCTTTATCGCAGCCTTGGATGTATTTGATTTTATTCGGTTGTACGATATTGTTACTATTAGTAGATGCCTGGACTATTTCCAACGCGATCGCTATTTCTTCTTGAAGAAGGAAGAAGGAAGAAGGAAGAAGGAAGAACCGAAGGACTAAAGGACTAAAAAAGTGTATGGGGAAGTATTCTATATAGAAGAAGGAAGAGGGAAGAAGGAAGAAGGAAGAACCGAAGGACTAAAAAAGTGTATGGGGAAGTATTCTACATAGAAGAAGCAAGAGGGAAGAAGGAGGAAGGAAGAACCGAATTTTTGTTTCTAGGTATCTTTATCACCCCATCACCCCATCACCCCATCAGTGTGAGGTATTAAACTTATGAAGAAAAAGATAAAAAATGGGACAGCAGCAGCGTCAACTATATTTAGACCGAGTAAGTTTGACCGCTCCAGTTAGCTCTAAGTATTTACTGAAAGATATTTCTTTTGCTGTAGAAAAAGGTGCTAGGGTGGCGATGGTAGGTACTTCTGGAGCAGGGAAAACATCTCTATTGCGATTATTAAATCGATTAAATTCCCCTACTTCTGGTTCTATATATTTGGATAACCAGGAGTATAGCAAGATTCCTGTTACTCAATTACGACAACAAGTGACAATGGTTTTACAGGAATCAAAACTTTTAGGAATGTCTGTAGCAGAAGCGATCGCTTATCCTTTAAAACTCAGAGGAATAAGGCCACCTGAAATTCAGCAAAGATGTGAATATTGGATACAGCAGTTGCATATTCCTCCCGACTGGTTATCCAGGTCAGAATTACAACTTTCAGTGGGGCAAAAACAGTTAGTAGCGATCGCTCGTGCTGCTGTAATTCAACCTAAAATTCTATTATTGGACGAACCGACCTCATCTCTAGATGTTGGTACAGCAGATCTAGTTATAGGGGTATTGAAAACGTTAACAGAAAGTCAAGTAACGGTGATTATGGTTAACCATCAAATAGATTTAGCTCAACAGTTTTGCACACAATTGTTACATCTAGAGCAAGGAGAATTAATTGAAGACTCTCCTAGTAGTAAAGTTGATTGGGTTAAGTTACGCCATAGTATTATTCAGGCACAAAGACAAAGACAAGAAACTGAAGAATGGAGCTAGTATAATAGACTTGTCGCTAAATAAAGGGAAAAAATCACTCTAACCTAGACAGAGCAATAATTCCCAGCATTTTTGCCATCCAATAGCTACAATCCTTACAGAACAAGGTTTTTGGGGGATTTTTAAGTTATAAAGCCACAAGTCTAATATTAAGCAGGTGTAACTTTTTGAGGTTGTCTATAGCTCTGATAATTCTGTTCCCATGTATTTATAGTTAAGATTTCTCGATTGAACCTATATCCTACATTCCTAACTGTCTGAATTAGACTAGGTTGGCGAGGGTCAATTTCGATTTTTTTTCGCAGAGATAGTACATGGGTGTCTATGGTACGAGGATTATCTATAGAGTCTGGCCATGCTCTGTGTAGTAATTGTGAGCGAGTTAGGGGTATTCCCCCTGATTGAGCTAAGACATAAAGGAGACTAAATTCTTGTGGAGTTAAATCAATTAAACCGCCGTTCAATTTAACTCTACGATGTACTAAATCAATAATCAAGTCACCATAATCTAGACTTATAGGTGGGCTACAACTAATGCTCCTCTGCCGACGTAGTAGTGCTTCTACTCTGGCCATAAATTCTTGCATACCAAAAGGTTTGGTGAGATAGTCATCTGCTCCAGATTTTAATCCTGCGACAATATCTGCTTCAGTTGTTTGCGAGGAGAGCATAAAAATTAAGGACTTTTGCTGTTGCTGAACCCACTGACAAAATTCGAGACTATTTCCATCAGGTAGGTCAGCTTCCATAATTACTAGATTTGGGCAATGACTATGTATTAATTGCTTGGCATGATCAATATTCGCTGACTGATGTACAGAGTGGTTTGTTTGCTGCAAATGCCAACCAAGCAGCGATCGCAAACGCGGATTTCCTTCTAAAATTAGAATACAAGCAGCTCCCACTTAATTCCTAATGGCTTTTCCTATAATTAGCTACTACTAAGTTAACATAAAGTCTAGTAAGAGTTTTGTAACATAGGTCACTGCTTAGATATTTCCTCTGCAAAACTAACAGTGATTATTTTTGAGCGATTTCCCACAAGTATACTTTAATCAAAACTAATCAACTTTTACTTCCTTGCGGTAAAACCTCCTACTGAATTTTTCTCGGTTGATTACTACTTCTTTCTTCTGACTTCTTCTCAATGTGCGATGAATCAATTGTCAATTAATTATTGGCCTTACAGCTATCAAAATCTAGCCTATATCAACGGTGTTCCAGGCAAAATTTTCCCTAATTCCTAATATTTTGCACGACCAAAATCAAAGTTATCTAGTGTATTCAATATTTCACTATATCACACATTTTATTTTTTTTCCAACTCAATATTTTTGAATTTATTTTGAAAATTAGCGGAAACTACAATAAATCTATTGTAGAAATAAGATGGACTGGTAATCAATAGATTTATAAGTCTACTAAAGAGTTGAGGGGTTTGAGGAAATTGTTTTAAAATAAAAGCAGCAAAAAGAATAGTCAAGAAAATGTTTAGCTATAAGTGTTCCTGTAATTTGTAATACCAACTTTATAGTTAATTAACACTAATCTAAAAAAAAACACTAGAAGTTGCACTAAAAATCAAATTACATTAACCTAAAGACTAGGTTTTAACTGAAAATATAACCATTAATTCTGAGAATAAAAAGGTCATGTTAACCGACGCTCTAACAATTCGCCACTATCAAAAACTCACTGACGCCCTCGTCGAAATGTGGAACCGTGGTTACCGCTATGAGGAGATGCGTATATATTTAGATGGCTACCTAGCATCTTTGAGAATCTCAAAAGCGATCGAACCATTTTTAATCAATAGATTGGAGGAAGAAACAACTCGCTACATATACGACCCTTCAAATTTTGAAATGCCAGCATTACAAACTGAAACTGAAATAGATTATTACTAAATTACAGTAGTTTAAATCTAAAAATGAAGGGTATTGAATAACGCCCTTCATTCTTTTTTTTAATAGTTTTAGATTGACAAATGCAGATTCTCTAAGAGTCTAAAGCAATTGCTACCTTTTGCTCTAGTTCTTCTTTATTCTTATTGAACATTTCAATTATCACATCAGAGCCACCGATAAATTCGCCACTAATGTAAACCTGGGGAATTGTTGGCCAGCTAGAATATTCCTTAATTCCTTGACGAATTTCTGGATCTTCTAACACATCAAAAGTTTCATAGGTAGCTCCTAAAATATTCAATATTTGTACAACATTGTTAGAGAAACCACACTGGGGCATCAACTTATTACCCTTCATAAAAACCATAATTTTATTCTGAGTAACTAAGTTATCAATTCTGGCTTTCAATTCTGGAGTTAGAGTCATAGCTATTTCCTCAAATAGAAGATGGTCATCTAAGTATTTAGCATTTAGCTGATACCAACCTATGGCTGATATCTTTACCGTAACTAAATAGCCGAGTACTGTTTGATTTATAGATACTATTAATTTGCCTGATATATTGAGGCAAATTATCAAAGTTAATCAATTATGGCTAATATAACTAAATAATCCTGTCAGCTTTGTAACTCAAAAGCAAAAATTAAGAAGTTTGTCCCACAGCTTCCCACTCTTGAGGAGTATAAGTTTTTAAAGCCAAAGCATGGATAGCTTCAGACGCCATAGGTTCTTGTACAGCAGCATAAACCATTTGATGTTGTTTAACTCGAGTTTTTCCTTCAAACTGAGACGAAACAACAGTCGCTTGTAAGTGGTCGCCACCCCCGGTTAAATCTTGGACTTGTACTTGAGCATCTGGCAACTCCGCTTTAATCATTGATTCAACTTCTTCTAAATTCATTGTTCTTCCACTGTAAAGTTACTGTTATTCTACATATAGCAGGGAACAAGGAACAGGCAACAGGCAACAGTAGGAAAAGTATTTCTGTGTCTTATGGTTCATCATTAACATAAGTAAAACACTAACTCGTTCCTTGCTATATTAATTAAGAGACTGGGATGAGTTAGGAGGTTGATTCTCTCCAGAGGATCTAGGATAGGGAATATCAACAAATCCTAATTCTAGTAATTGTTGGTAGGCTTTTTTTCCTAGATCGCGAGTGGGTTGCTGAGAGCTAATAATTTGAACAAGTAATGGTACTGCTAATTCAGGTTGGTTTTGCGCCCGGTGGACTAAAGCTAATTGATAAGTGGCCTGGTCTCTCATTTGAGCAGTGTCCAACGCCTTGGTACGTTGGTCATCTGCCAGACGATTATCTATACCAGAAAAACTAGCAGCTAATTGACTATAGAAATTAGAAAGTTGATTAAATATTTGACGAGCTTCTTGAAGTTTCTGACTAGCTAAATCATAATTCTCTGAGGCAATGGCATTGTCAGCTTCACTCATTAAACGTTGTCCTCCCTGAAGACTGAGAAGACTATTTTGTTCATTTAAAGGACGAACATTTTCGGGTTGTGTGGGTTGTATTGGAACTGGAGAAGAAGGAAGGTTTTGTGGATCTGTAGAGTTTTCTGGTGAAACTTGAATCGGAATTTCTTGCTCTGCGGAATTTTCAGATTGAGCATTAAGTGGTTGTTGTAAAAGAATGAAAGCTGCCGTAATTAGGAGAGTAAAGCCGAATTTGGAGCGAATTAAAGGAATAGGTTGAGTAAATATCATAATTATTTAGTGAGTTCGTATAAATAAAAAACTATCATAAATGTTGAAAGAGGACTCCCGTTATAGTCGCGATATTTAACGGTGAAAGTGTCAATTTTTAGATATACTATAACTTTTTCAAAAATATATGGTTTTGAAGAGGGTTGTAGGTTTTAGGTTTTAGGTTAATTTTTCCATCTTATAAATAGAGAATTAAAAAGTGTTTCGGTCTGGAAATGCTGTTTGCGGAGTATTCCGGTACGGAAAATGCTGATAGTTAGTTAAACTCTAATGAATTGTGGACACCGCAGGTAACGATAATATATCATCGTTATATTATTATCTTTTCCTTTATTGATTTAATACCTCAACGTTTACACGGTGTCTACAAGTTTTTTGGGTTTTATCCACTTTTCCCTTCTTGCTTCTTGCTTCTTGCTTCTTCAAAAGAATGGTGGTAGTTGCCATAATTGGGGTTGAAATTCTGTTAAGGAATTAAGAATTTGATGGGCGGAATAAAATAAGGTTTTATCCATATCAGGATCGGGTACAACTACTACGGACATTCCTGCAGCTAAGGCAGCTTCCATTCCTGCTAAAGAGTCTTCAAATACTAAACAATTTTTGGGAGAAACATCTAATTTTTTGGCAGCTATTAAGAAAATATCTGGTGCTGGTTTTCCATGTTTAAGATTAGGGTCATCTCCTACAATAATATAATTAAATAATTGGAACCATTCTTGATGATTTTTTGTTTTTAAATTAAATGGTTCCTTGGAAGAACTGGTGGCTACAGCTTGAGGTATTTTATTTTGATATAAATGTTGGGTAAGATGAACTGCACCTGGCATTGGTTTTGCTTGAGGAAAGCGTTGATATGTGAGGGTATTTCTTTGTTGAAGATAATTTTCGGGAGTGACGGGTAGTTCTAATAATTCTACAATTGCTTTAGCAGAATCAATTGATTTTCTACCAGTAATTTTACACTTAGTTTGTTTGTCGAAAATTTTGCCATAACGGCTGGTAATTTCTAGGTTTACTTGAGCATGAATTGATTCTGTATCTAGAAGTAAACCGTCTAAGTCATAAATAACATGAGTGATTTTTGGGAAATTATTCATCGTTTTTTGATAATTATAATTAATTTTTTATACCATTTTTATAATTTTTTACTATAAATACTTAGGGTATTTTGAGTAGTAAGTAGTCAGTAGCCAGGAGAAGTAAAATCTATCTTTATAGTTAAAAGTTAAATAGATATTAAAATAATTTATACCAAATTCATATGAAGTTGTACATAATAGTATCTTAAATCAAATTTTTTATAGATAAAAACACAGTGCTGTTTCATTCTAAACTGTGCAATTTTCTGTCTTGAGGAAACAACGTTATTTCAAGCTTGAATAAATTTATCTTTTACTGTCTAAAAATAAATAAATTCATTACCAAAATCTAGAGTGACATGACACTGATAAAAACAGACAAGTTAATAAATTTAGTTATTGAGTTATATCAAGGGTAAATTTCCTCTTTTAAGTTGATAGGAAAATTTACTATAACCCTACGCAAATAGGGCGCGGACATTCCTCTATTCCTTGTTCCCTTACAACTAAAATTTATTGTCAAATACCAAAAGACGTAGTGCTATAGTTATCAATTGTCAATATAGCAATTTCCAAGAAGTTTGAGGTACAAAATTCATAATTTTTAGGGAGTAGGGAGTAGGGAGTAGGGAGTAGAAAGGAAGAAAAAAACTGTACCTTAGTAACTTGAGAAACACTATATTGCTAAATTATCTATAGTTTGATGAATTATCTGAGTAAAGTGTTTTAAATCTGGAGTTTTAAAACCAACAACTTTAGCTTGGTCATCCCAAATTCTTAGTTTTACTGCATCTTTTGCATAGGGTTGATGAATAAATTGAGCAGCAGCATCAGAAGAAAATACTCCTCCTTGTAATTCTAAACTTTGTTGAGAAGCTGGTGATAAAGTTGAAAAATAGTTAGGTTTTGTTGCACAAAGATAACGTTTTGCTTCAACATGAAGGCGAATTGGTTCTGTTACAGCTTCTCCAAATAAATGTTTTAAATATTTGATACTACGATATTCGTGATTGTCGTTAATACCTTTGTTTGCAGCATCTTCTCCTAAGTCGTGAATTAGATGTCCTAAGTCGTGAAATAAGCAAGCCACAATTAGTTCATTATTGGCTTTTTCTGTTTCTGCTAAAGTAGCACATTGGAGAGCGTGTTCTAGTTGACTAATAGATTCTTGATTATATTGAATATGACCTTTTGAGGAAAGAATTTGAATGATTGTTTTTATATTGGGTTTCATTTTCATTGTGTATTTATAAGTGATAAAAAATAATACCAAATATCAAAAGTATTGCTACATATCTTTGAGGGTTAGGGAGTAGGGAGTAGGGTTCAAACAAATAAGATATTTTGGTTTAATACCGGGAATCGTTACAAACATTACTTAACAATTATTATTACTTAATAACTGAATTTTTCATGAAGTATAGCATTATTTTTGGGAATTAGTATAATTAGTTGTTAGGGGTTAATTAAAACAGATTTACTCTTGAATTTATAATTCTAGTCAATGAAATTTTACCGTTATTTGATGGTGTTTTTTAGGGTTATCTATTTCAGTGAAATTATGACTTTTTTAACCATTAACTAGATTTTTTGACTAGGGTGAAAATTTACCATAGCAACCTTCATACTAAGTTTTGAAATTTTGTTAAGGGGAATTAGCCCACAAATTTTTACAGCCTAAAATACTTGATTGATTTTACATTTAATTTTGGCAAAATTTCCGTGAAGTAAGACTTAAAAAAATCCTCCCTTCTGTAAAATCAACAGTTTAAGCAACACGACGGCCATTAACGATCGCTGAAGTTAAATGGGGGACTATACCATCATCATGTACCGTAATTAAATCGGCACGTTTGCCAACTTCTAAACTTCCTCTATCGTGAGATAAATTAATAGTTTTAGCTGGATTAATTGTAACTAATTTCATAGCTTCATATAAAGGTTTACCAATTTTATGACTAATAATAAAAATAGATTGTAATAGACTCCGAGGTACATAATCTGAAGAAATTACATCTACTAAATTTTGCTCTACCAATTCCATTGCAGATACATTTCCAGAATGAGAACCTCCTAATACTAAATTCGGCGCTCCCATCAATACTTGTAATCCAGAATTATGAGCTTCTTTTGCCGCTTCTAAAGTAGTTGGAAATTCTGCTAAAACTGCCCCATTCTCTAAAGCTTCTTGCACATGACTTATTGTTGCATCATCGTGAGAAGCTAGGGAAATTCCATTTTGTTTTGCTAATTCAACTAATGCTTGACGATTTTTAGGAGCATATTGTTGTTGAGTTTCCTGACGATGGGCAATAAATTTATTCATTTCTGTTTCGCTAATTCCATACTTACCCATGTAATATTCTTTATATTTTTCCACACTCACAAATTGTCTTTGACCAGGAGTATGATCCATCAAAGACATGAGAGAAAGAAACGGATTATTTGCATATTTTTCTGCAGCAGTAAATATATCTTCAAAGGAAATTTCACAACGTAAATGTAGCCGATGATCTGTCAGAAGTCTACCTGTTTTTTGCCCCTCAAAAATAGCTTCAATCATTTCACCAAAACGCTTAACTCGAACAGAATTAGGTTTAATATCTCCAATGGCGATCGCGTCACAAACTGTTGTAATTCCAGAAGTAATTAAGTCTCGGTCGTGGTAAGATACTGCTGCTGCTAAAGGCCATTTTACAGCAGGGCGAGGAGACATACATTTTTCTAGGTTATCTGTATGAAGTTCTATTAATCCAGGCATTAAATATTCTCCTTGACCATCTTGACCAATATTAACAATTCCTGGCTGAATTTCGGCTATTTTTCCATCACGAACTATGAGAGTACCAATAGTTTCTTGGTCTGGTAACTGTAGGCGATAGTTTGTGTAAATTTGTTCGTTCATATTTATTTAATCAACAGTTAATCTTAAATTAACCAATTGGAATTTTTAGTTTCTCTATAGTAACCTCTATTTCTGTTAAAATACAGGAGCAGTTTTGAAAGATTGATTTATATGATAGTACATATAGTTTTATTTAAGTGGCATCCAGATACTTCAGCAGAAAATATTACTTCGGTTATGTCTGCTTTGAAAGGAATGAAAGGGAAAGTCCCGGAAATAATTGATATATCTTGTGGGAATAATTTCTCGGAGCTTTCTCAAGGTTTTCAAAATGGTTTAGTAGTGCAATTTAAGGATCAAGTTGCTCTTGATGCTTATGCAAAAAATGCCTATCATCAAGAAATTATTAAGACTTTGATTAAGCCAATTTTGGCAGAGAAAATTACTATTGATTATGAAGTTTAACTGTAAGCATTCAGGTGTCAGTTATCAGCAATCAGCTATTAACTTAATTGCCCTTGAAGGAGGAATCAAAGTTGAAATATTTAACAGAATTAAAAGTATAAAATAAATAAGCTACTTGCTCGCGACTCAATATTACTCAAATCCTCAAACTACTAATTCCTGAAAACTGACTGCTAATGACTGAATGGTGATGTTTAACTCTCTTCATTCCTGAGAGGGAAGAGAATTCAATAATTGATAATTGAAATGGATAATTGATAATTACCTATCTCTAAAAGAAAGAGGATTGAATAAAAGAGAAATTTTTTCTCTCTTGGTCGATTGGATATGGCGAGGAGACCCGTTCTTGCAGACCCGCTCCGAAGATCGCCATCCCACCCTTCGGGAAGCTGCGCTAACGACCGCTTGTTTCTCCTTTAAAGGAGAGGATTTTTACCTTAATTATTCGGTAAAAATATGGCAAAAAGCAGAAGGTTAATTAAGGTTAATTATTGATCTTCTATAGTTTCTAATTTTTCATAAACTCTAACTTTCTTTTGCGATAAAATACAAAACTTTCAACCTTCTCATTTTTTTCTTTTTCTAGATGTTGTTTTTAATAAAAACTACCCAATAGTCAAAAAATGACATTATTCAATGAAAAATGGTTTAAATTCAGTATTTGGGCTTGAAAATTGTTTAAGTTTAATTGTAAGCATTCAGCCATTATCAGTCATAAAAATCTCCCCTGAACGAAGTGTTTAAATGAATATAGACTTTAACGTCAAAGGAACATGCTTTTGTAATATTTAATTATCACTGGATTCTGGCTTAATAATACCCCTTAATATGTCAGCATTTCCTGCGGAATGCTACGCAAACAGCTTTTTAATTCATAAAGCAACCATCGGCTTAACTTCATCATACATTTTCAACTAATTATTGGAAATCTCTCAATCACTTTTTCCTCCTTTAAAGGTAATAAAAAAAAGCTGATAGCTGATAGCTGACGGCTGAATGCTTAGGTTTCATTAGACATCTCCAAAAATCAAAAATAAAATCAATTATCGTACATAAATTATCAATTATTTTCCCCTACTCTGTACGGACGTTTCATGCAACATTCCTACTTCCTACTCCCTATTTTATGGAGATATATATTAACTAAATTCCAAACATAATTTCCCTGGTACAAAGTCTTCTTTTTACTTCTTCATCATGGAAAATGCCGATTAAACCACACCCATTAACTAGGCGTTTTTCTAAAAGTTCAATTACTACTTGACGATTGACAGAATCTAGAGCTGATGTTGGTTCATCTAATAATAAAATTGGATAATCAACTGTTAAGCTTCTGGCGAGATTAATTCGTTGTTTTTCACCTCCAGAAAAAGTAGTAGGAGAAAGATGCCAAAGACGTTTTGGTAAATTCAATATATCGAATAATTCTGCCACTTTTTGATAGGCTACTTTTGGCTCAATTCCTAATTCTAATAAAGGTTCTGCTGCTACTTCTAAAGCTGGCACACGAGGAATTACTCGTAAAAATTGGCTAACATAACCAATAGTATTTTTTCGTACTTCTAATATTTGATGGGGTGCTAATTTAGGAAGATCGACCCAGGTAGATTTATGTTTGATTAAAACCGAACCTTTATCGACTCGATAGTTACCGTAAAGGCAACGCATAAATGTAGATTTTCCCGAACCAGACTTACCAGATAAAGCAATACATTCTCCTGCTGTTAAACTGAGAGAAATATTTTTTAAGACTGATAATTTTACTCCGCCTTGGTTGTGTAAAGTAAAGCTTTTTTCTAATGCTTCTGCTTTTAATAATAAAGAGTTTTCTGGGAAAGTATTTTCTGGCTGATTATTTGCTGTTAGTGGTTGAGTAGTCATTTCAGTTATCAATTATTAGTTATCAGTTATCAGTAAATCTTGCTGTTTGCGCAGCATTCCGTAGGAAAGCAAGAGGATTTAAATCTGGAATATTCTGTTTTCTCATCCCTTGAAAAAGGGAGGCTATTAACCATAATTTTTCGGTCATAAATCATTTTTCATATTTGAGTACTGTGAGATGTTGATGGTGATTTTTTTTGTTTCTCGTAAGTTGGGTAAAACCAAAAAATATGGCAAAGATAGCAATAGTTAAAAGTCAAATTATTGCGATGACTGAAACTAGAAAATTTGATAATTATTCACCTAATATTTAACTACTTTATAGGTTTTGGTGAGATGATTTATCCTCTTAACGAAACCTATCATTATGATAATTTTTGCCTAATTATTTTGCTGTTTTTTTGAGTAGTCGATAAATTTCGACCACACTATTTTCTAGTTGATGATTAGTTGTTAGGGTTTGAGTAGTCATCAATAATTTCTTATCTCTAAGTCAGGTGAGATACTAATGCTGAAAAATTTGCTTCTCACCATGTTGGGTCAACTCAAAAGAGACTAGATAATTTGATAATTCCTTAGTCAATATTCAACTACTGTATAGTTGTTTTTGATTGTCATATTACTGAAGCAAGCAAAGGGATGAGAATTTTTTCCTAATTACTTTGCTTGTGCTTTGAGTAGTCGAGAAGTTTCGACCACACTATTTTCTAGTTGATGATTAGTTGTTAGTAGTTGAGTAGTCATAAATAATTTTTCATATTTGAGTACCGTGAAATGCTGATTCTGAAAAATTTGTTTCCCGTAGGTTGGGTAAATTCAAAAAATTTAACAAATATAGCAATAGGTAAAAGTCAAATTTTGGCAGAAGTCAGGAATAGGGAAAATATCAAGATGCACATCAGATAAAACAGGACAAAAAAAGATGTAATTTTGACTTTTGTCAGATTTTTTTTCTTCGCTCTTTCTTCCTTAATATTATGTCCGTTGGCGCGCGTTTGTGTAAACAAAAGCGTGAATATATACAGGAAATTAAAGTTTTTTTCTTGCTCTTAAACCTTCCTACCTCTTCCTTCTTCCTTCTTACTTCTTCCTTACCTTCACGCTTACAATACTGATGCTGCCGGACATGATATAACTCATGGAATTAATGTTGAACTAACTAATTGTTGAGTATAAGAATGTTGAGGATCATCTAATACTTGGTCAGTCAAACCAGACTCAACAATTTGCCCATTTTTCATTACTAATAAACGGTGAGCAAGTAATCTAATTACCCCTAAATCATGGGTAACTAAAATTACACTTAAACTGAGATTTCGCACTAGAGAACGAATTAAATCTAATAAACGAGCTTGTACCGAAACATCTAAACCTCCAGTAGGTTCATCCATTAATATTAACCTGGGTTTTGTGACTAAAACACGAGCTAATTGTAAACGTTGTTGCATCCCTCCAGAAAACATTTTTGGTAAGTCATCTATTCTATTAATATCTATTTCTACTTGGTTTAACCAATAAGCTGCTTCTTCCCGAATTTTTCCATAATTTTTTACTCCTATATTCATTAAACGTTCGCCAATATTTGCTCCAGCAGTTACGTTCATTCGCAAACCATCACGAGGATTTTGTTGAACAAATCCCCATTCATTTCGCATTAATAAACGACGACGAGTTTCTGATAGTTTTGGGAGTGTTAATACTTCTCCGCTAGAAGTAGTATAGGTGATATTTCCGTCCTCAATTGGTATATATCCTCCAATAGCATTTAATAAAGTAGATTTACCTGAACCTGATTCTCCTACTATTCCTAAAACTTGGGCAGGATAGAGATTAAAAGAAACACGGTCACAAGCTTTTATATTTCTATAAAACTTACTCAACTTTTCAACATTTAATAATGGTTCCATAATCCACCATGATGTAGTTTTAATTTAGCTTTTATGTAAGCATTTCCTCCGGAATGCTGCGCAAACAGCAGTCAGCTATCGGTTGTCAGCTTTATTACCTTTAATGGACAATTTAAGCCCGTTGTTCTTGTGCTTCAATTCTTAGTTTAAAAATGTAGTAGAAGTAAAGCAAATACTTGGTTCATTTATTTTTATTGCGCTTGAGCTGACCACTAATAGCTGAATGCTTACATTTTAACACTGTCCTTAAGGAGAGAGTCTTTTTGCGCTATAGCTGACAGTTAATAGCTGAATGCTTACCTTTTATTTATTTAATTCTCTTCCTTTTAGAGAAAGGTAATTATCAATTATCAATTCTTGAAACGGTGCTTACCGAATAATTAATAATTAATAATTGTTAATTAAATAATTCAGCTTTATTAGTCTCCTCTTTCAAGGGGAAAAAAAGTGCTAGGATATTTCCTTATATTCAATTCCGTAACGGTTAAAACCCGAGGTAATTATCCATTATCCATTAATGAAAATTGGTTGGGGTTATCAGACAGGAAGTGCTGTATTAAAGACTATGCTCATCCACTTTTTACTTCTTCCTTTTTCCTTCTTCCTTCTTCAAGTTGTTTTTGTCGTTGATTACAATAATCTGTATCAGAACAAACCCACATTTTATTCCCTTGATCGTCTATCAAAATCTCATCCAAAAAACTTTCTTTAGAACCGCACAACTCACAAGCTTTATCCCATTTTTCTACAGTAAAAGGATAATCTTCAAAATCTAAACTTTTCACCTGAGTATAAGGAGGTATTGCATAAATTCGCTTCTCTCTTCCCGCGCCAAAAAGTTGTAAAGCAGGTAAATAATTCATTTTAGGATTATCAAATCGTGGGATAGGAGTCGGACTCATTATATAACGGTCATTTACCATTACTGGATAATCATGGGTCGTAGCAAAATCCCCTAACCTCGTAATATCCTCATACAATTTTACATACATTACTCCATAATCTTCTAAAGCGTGCATTTTTCTAGTTTCTCTTTCAGAGGGTTCTAACCATCTCAATGGTTCCGGGATAGGCACTTGATAAACAATAATTTGACCTTCCTGAAGTGGAGTTTCAGGAATCCGATGGCGGGTTTGAATAATTGTTGCTTCTGTAGTTTTTTCTGTTGTTTCTATTCCACAAACTTTCACAAAAAAACGACGAATATTTACTGCATTTGTTGTATCATCTGCTCCTTGGTCAATTACTTTTAAAATGTCTTTTTTTCCAATGATTGAAGCTGTAACTTGAATGCCACCCGTACCCCATCCATAAGACATTGGCATTTCTCTGGAACCGAAAGGTATTTGATGACCAGGAATGGCGACTGCTTTGAGTAAAGCACGGCGAATAGAACGTTTTGTTTGTTCATCTAAATAGGCAAAGTTAAAACCATTTTCTGGTGAGTTATTTACTTTGCCATTTGTGCTTTCTAGATTTTGGTTATTTAACATATACAGAATTTAAATTAATAGGGAATAGGGAATAGGGAATAGGCAACAGGCAACAGGCAACAGGCAACAGAAATTCGTAGCAAACATTTATCAAACTGTTATTAGGACTCAGGAGTCAGGAGTCAGAATAAATAACTTAAATATCAGGTGGTGGTGTATTGTAATGGTCGTGCATTGTCATTATTTTTATTACAAGAACAGTGGGAGCATCTTGCTCCTGTACCAAGTATTCCTTTCTGTTGTTGGCTATATTTATCTCCGAAAAAAATATCAATACCACTTACCGAATAATTATGCTTTAAAGCCTCTCCTTTAAAGGAGAAAAAAGAAAAAAATTTCCTTTGAGTCAATCCTCTTCTTTTCAAGGATAGATAATTGTTAATTATTCATTATTAATTATTCATTATTAATTATTAAATGTGTTCCTTCCGTAGCTTTCTAATTAAATTTATTTCTGCTTGAAAATCAATATAGTGAGGTAATTTTGAATGTTGTACAAACCCTTGAGCTTGAACATTATCTGAGTGATACAAAACAAACTCTGGGTCTTGAGCAGGTCCTTGTATTTCCTCCCCCAATTCTTTAGCTTGCATAGCACGGTCCACTAACGCCATTGACATTGCTTTTCGTTCGTTATAGCCAAAAGTTAAACCGTAACCACGGGTAAGTTGTGGTGCTGCTTCCTTACTACCTGTAAACATATTTACATTTTCAGCTTCAGTAATAGTAATCTCAGCGATCGCTATTTCAAAACCTAATTCTTCTGGAAAAATAAACACCTCAACTTCGCCCATTTTAATTTCTCCGGCGAAGGGATGGGTACGACCATAACCCCTCTGAGTCGAATATCCTAAACTAAGTAAAAAACCCTCATCTGCACGAGCTAAATTTTGTAATCTCGCGTCTCTCTCTGCGGGTAATTTTAGAGGTTTTCTTGTTAAGTCATAAGGTTGTTTATCATCCTCTATTTTTTCCTCACAAACTAATCCTTCTTTCTCTAAAATGTTCATTACTCTAGGAAAGTTTTCATCTATGTTTAAATTTTGGCTTTGAGGAGCAGTATAGTTATTTCCTTCCGCAGCTAATTTAAAGTCTAATAGTCGATGAATATAATCAAAAGTTGGTCCTAAATATTGACCTCCGGGAATATCTTTAAATATTGCAGAAATTCGCCGTCGAATCTTCATTTTGCTAGTATCCAATGGTTGACTATAATAAAGTCTTGGTAAAGTAGTTCGATATGCTCTTAATAAAAATATTGCTTCAACTAAATCCCCCCATGATTGTTTAATTGCTAAAGCAGCTAGGTCTCGATCATATAGGGCACCTTCGCACATAACTCTATCAACTGCGAGGGTAAGTTGTTGTTTAATTTGCTCTAAACTTAGTTCAGAAATATTGGTGTCTCCCCGCCGTAAAGCTTGCAATAGTGCTTCGGCATTTTTGATTGCTTTTTCTCCACCTTTTACTGCTACATAAGCCATGTTTTTTTACCTCAATTTTTATAAGCATTCAGCGGTCAGCATTCAGCACTTCAGCTATCCGCTTCATTACCTTTAATTCACAACTATATATCGTCGCTATTATGCCTCAATTTTCTGGTTGAAAATGTAGTAGAACTTAAGAGGTTGTCTGAGAAGTCCCATTTGCTACATCCAAGCCCCCGCGCATCCCCCATTCAACAAAAAGCGCAGCATTCTCTGGCTTCCCCCTTTCCAAGGGGGACGGGAGGGGGATTAATAAAGGGGGACTTTTAGAAGCAAATTGACTCTTGTTCCCCCCAAAGTTGGCTTGCTCGGGGGGCAAAATTAAGTATCAAAAAAACTTTTCAGATATCCTCTAAGGAAATGCTTACGTTTTTACTAATCTACTTTTAGTTGTTCTTGGTAAACCAATAACTGTATTTTGAGCAAAGAAAAATATATCTACTCCTAAAGGATAATTATTAAAGTTAACTTCCCATTCTGACCAGAAAAATTCCGGTAATTTCGGAATTGAAATTGCTATTTCTTCTAAAATTCCCGGTCCGGTTAATATTACTTTATCACCTGATTCTAAATTCGCTCCTTGCACAAATAAAGTAGTTGAATTTTCTGGTTCTTCTGCTGTACCATGATGAAAATTTGATAGGTTGGGAATAGTTTGAATATTCTTTATTACAGCAAAGTCAGCAATTTGAGAATTTTCGGTAAAATGACAACCTGTGTGAAACAATAACCAAGCTTTTACATCTTGATGAAAATCTGAACTTAACCATACTTTTGTTTCCAAATCTAACATTGTCAAACAGGCAGCAGCACAAGCTATATTCAAGTCAGATGGTGGTGTTAATTTAGCATCTATTTTTTGCTGCTTTCCTGGATAAGATAAGGCATTTAGTAGATTGATAAAAGTTCTTTGAGAATCATGTACAATATCAGGCAATCCTGGTAGTTTAGTAATCATAAAAAAAGCTTTGAATCTAACAAGTACCTGTGACAATTAGTTGATTGATTTATTATTAGAAATATAGCGTTTATCAGCCTAATGAGGTACACTTATCTTTATTGTTCTTCTATTCCCTGTTCCCTTTTCCCTCTCTTAGTGCGCGTTCCCTCTCTTGGTCAGCATTCCCTCTCTTGGTCGGCATTCCGCAAGCGAGCTGGCGTCGTCGCGGGGTCCGACCGCTTGTGTCTGTCGCCGACGCGGGGTCGCACCGCTGTTTCCTAAAACTAACGAATTGGCGTTGCTGAGTGGTAATGATTTTGAGATTAACTTTGGGCGCAAAACATCAGTTTTTCAATTTGACCTTCAGCTCATAGACATCTCCAAGAATCAAAAATCAATATCTATATCCCAAAGGAATTATCAATTCTTTACCTCTATAGCAAAGCTGCCTACTCCCTACTCCCTATGGGTGGAGTAGATGTCTAATTATCATTACATTTAAGCAACGCCAACGAATTTTGTACCTCACGCTTCTTGGGAATTGCTATAACACTAATAATACACCTCACACAAAAATTGATTAATCCCCTCTGGCAATAGTAAAAAAATTAACTTTCGTAGCTTCTGTTTGTAGTTGTTGAATTTCCTTTTGGTGATTAACTTCTGCTTCAATAAATTCAAGAACGACAGACTTTACAACATCATGCCATTCAGGCAATTGCATTAAACCATCGCACAAAGCAGCAAGTTCAGCATGACGATGCGATCGCCCTGCCACATAACCAAAACCCATAACATCCTCTATCTTGACTGCACAACGAGTAATAGTTATTTCCCCTAGATTAAATATTTGTCCCGTTCCACCAGCGCGGCCTCGTACCATTGTCAGACCTATTTCTGGTGGCCTTATAAAGTTGTATGCAGGCAATTTGCCTATCTCTGCAACTTTTGTCTCTAACTGCTTCAAATTAGATTTAGCTAAGGTTTTTATCCATCCCTGTCGCATTTCTGTTTGAATGTCCATAGATTGGTTTTCTAGTCCAATTAACCAGAGCAATATTTGTATATACAAATTCCAATATATACAATATATAATAGATATATACCTTTTATTCAAAAAAAACTAACTGCTACATTGCGGTTGTCATAATGGTCAAAATATTAGTATTCAATTATCGAGTAAACGCCCATTTCTCAAAGTAATATCTGGCAATTTAGGGGGTGGGGGTGATCTCTATGACTAATACCAATTCACTTTAAAGATGTCACAAATAGTTTCAAACCGAATATCTGAAATAATTTCCTGAAATTACTGTGGGATCAAACTTTGGAGTCTATAAAATTTTACTTTTAACTTTTAATTTTTGACTGTCTTGAGTGCATCTTACATTCTGAGGGGGCCTCAGAATTACGCACTCGCTTTTGACTTCCGTGAAACGGTATAAGAGTCAATCTTCCAACTCAATTATCAATTCTCTGAAACTCATGACTTTTTGCAGATAACTGGCCAAGTTAGGCATATTTTTTTCTAATTCTGGAAAAAACTCAAAACTTTGTTCAATACCGTTAGTATATTTAACTGTAAGAGTGAATTTTATTGATTTACTCATACTCCTGTGCCTATTGCCCTTGATAATTGTTGGCTGCTCCACAATATTTATCTAAACTAGAAAAATATTAAACATAAATATATCTAAATATATTCAAGATGCCATGAGCCGTGAAGTATTACCAGTTTATACCCGAATTGCTGAAGAATTACGCCAAAATATTCATCAAGGAATTTATAAAGTAGGAGATAAGTTACCAACTGAAGCTCAACTGAGCGAATATTTTTCTGTTAACCGTCATACATTGCGTAGGGCGATCGCCATTCTCAAAACTGAAGGGTTAGTGAGAGTGGACCGAGGTCGTGGGACTTTTGTCGTTGGTACACCCATTAAGTATTTTATAGGTAAAAGGGTACGCTATAATCAAACTCTTATTGCCCAAGGCCAAAAGCCTAGTTTTAGATTGCTGCAAATGGTTGAAATACCTGCCGATGCTTCTATTGCTCAAGGATTAGAAGTAGAAGTAGGTACTCCTGTAGCTTTAATTGAACGTTTAGCATTTGCAGACGATCAACCTATTAATATTTCTAGTAGTCATTTTCCTTTAGATCGTTTTCCAGGAATTGTAGAGGAGGAAGCAATTGAATTTTTGCGAGAGAAAGGTTCAATTTCTAAGTTGTTAAGGGAAAAATATAATAGCGATCATATTCGTCGTACAACTCATGTTTATGCTCGTATAGTCAGACATGAAGATACTTCTCTGTTGGAAGTTCCTCTGAATCATCCTATTTTGTTAGCAGAGTCAATCAATGTCAATCAGGATGGCAATATTATTGAATATGGGGTGACTAGATTTAGAGGCGATCGGATGGAGTTAGTCTTTGAAAATGAATGAGCTTGAATATTTAAGATTGTTGAGAAAAACCTGAATCTTTCTTGATTTTTTCCAGCTGTTCCCATAGTTCCTGAATTTGCAGATAAGCAGATGTTGTTGAAATTTTTCCTGATGTTTGTAAACCACTGATATAATTTATTTTATGAGAAAATTCTTGTAATTTCGCATTGAAATTGATATTTGCTGGAGTTGCTTGTCCGTAATAGGGACTTTGTGGATATAGAAATTCATCCTTTTTCATTTCAGCTTTTCCTGAGTTTATTTCAAAAATTTTAAGTTTGTTTTTTCTCTTAATATAAAGTATATTATATAAATTTTTATTTGCCAATGTTTAAAGTCTGTAATTTTAGTTAATAACTATTAACTTTTTGTCAAATAAATATACTTCTTTAATCCAATAAACACGATCTGGTAGTATACGAAGATTTGAAGATTGCCAATTTAGTTAAAAACCATCATTTAGCTAAGTCAATATCTGATGCAAGTTGATATCAATTTACAAAATGGCTTGAGTATTACCCTAAGTTACACGGGATTGTTTGTGTAGCAGTACCTCCCCATTTCACATCTCAAGAATGTTCAAATTGTGGTCGAACGGTAAAAAAATCATTGTCTGTTAGAACTCATAAATGCTTACATTGCGGTTATATATGTAGATAGAGACCATAACGCAGCAAGAAATATTCTAGCTAAAGGGATGGAGATGTTGGGAGTGATATTTAACAGTACCGAGGGGCACTCGGAAACTGGGGACAAAATCCCAAACGCTACAGGAGAGTTTGACCGCTGGATTGATAATAGCAATATTGTTAATGTAAGTCATTTCAATGAATGTAGAATCATCTTAGATGAGAATCCCGCATCATAATCTTAGATTTGATGCCGGGAGTATGTCAATTTTTGAGATTTAAGTAGACAGACATACATAATTAGTCATATCATGTCCCCACTTTATAGTTTGTGTAAACCCAAGGGTGAATATCTACAAAAAATTTAAGTTTTTTGGACTTTTAAGTCTTCTGTTCTAGATAAATAAAGCCTTCTTCCCTCTTCCTTAAAAATCTGGTTTTTAATCATGGAAAAGAAGAGCTGTAAAAAATCATATTTTAGGAAAATTTTATACCACTCCTCTATGAATTATCAATATTCAAGTAAACTTGATATAATTACCTAATTAAATATTTTTCCGGTCTGAATTATTTTCAGGGTCTGTACCTATTCCTAAATTTTTCTTAGAATTTTTCAACTGTTTCCAAAGTTCTTTGATTTGCTCGTAAGCTTCTTCAGGAGAAATTTTTCCACCAGTTTCTAAACCGCAAATTATACTTACTCGTTGAGCAAATTCTTGCAGATTTGAATTAAATACTAAGTTTTCTGGGGTAAAATCACCTTGATATCGACTGTGAGGATACAAAAAATCATCATCAATTGCCATAGTTTTTTCCTGATAAATATCCTAAAAGGGAACAGGGAACAGGGAACAGGGAACAGGAAATATAAGAATATTCCTACAAGTATACCTGACTATCCTCAAAAGTGCTGTAATTTCTATTCTCTATTGTTGATATCAAATCCGCTTAATTCGGCATAAAAAAATGTTCCATCTCCCCACACTCCCCACACTCTCCATCTCCCCATCTCCCCACACTCTCCATCTCCCCATCTAAATTACACTGATGCTACCGAAGAGGATAATACCTAGCTAAAAATTTCTCAGCATCAGAGCGATCGCTCACCACACCATCCAAAGTTGCAGTCAAAAGATCGTCCAAAATCAACTTAAACTCACGCCCCGGTTTATATCCCATTTCCTTCAAATCATTTCCATTCAAAACAGGTTTAACATTTGCCCACTGAGTCAAATATTGCCAAACCCTACGTCGCACCCAACGCTCACATTGTACCGCAATCAAAATCAACATCGGCAAGTCGTACTTCCGCAACAACCACACCACCTGACTCGGACTATTACATTCTGGCAAACTCTCCATAACCTTACCCTTTGCCAACTCCAACTGCTCCAGTCGCTTCACACTATCCACAGGTAACTGCAAATTTTTCCCCACCAAACCACGATAGTCAGACTCCAAATAAGCAATCAAAACCTCCAACCGCATTTGCCAGTGAGATAAACTTTTCTGAGCATCAAAACGTTGCAGACACCTATCCATCAAACATACCTGCTGCCACAATTTCCGGTCTAGCTCCATAGTTGGATGCAGACAACGCAACGCCCCCAAACTTCCCAATAACTTTAAAGCAGGTTTCCAATAATTAGCTTGCAAAATATATTTCAACTCACTTTTGAGTCGAGTTTCCAAAGCAGGCACCCTTCTATTTTTTTCCGCCTTCCCAATATTTTGGCGGTGATATACCCCACTATTAATAGCGTAACGAATATACTCTTCTGTTTTTGCTTCAATTTCAAATCCTAATCTCACCGCAAACCGCACCGCTCGATAAATACGAGTAGGGTCTTCAATAAAACTGTTGGCGTGTAACACCCGCATTTGCTTCGCCTGCAAATCTGATAACCCACCAAAAAAATCAAGCAATTCACCAGCACGAGGTCCAGTCAGTCGTGCTGCCAAAGCATTAATAGTAAAATCCCGACGATACAAGTCTTGGCGAATTGAACTTGCTTCAACTTCTGGGTTAGCTGCTGGATAGGGATAAAATTCTGTGCGAGCAGTAGCAATATCTATCCACAGAGAGTCTAACACCGGGTCGTTGTGCCAAAGTAGGGCAGCAGTTTGAAATTGACCGTGAACTTCTAAACGTGCTGTGGGGTAAATTTTTTGTAGTGCTTTTGCCAACTCCACCGCTGGAGCTTTTTCTGTTTCCTCGGAGTGACAACCATCTACAACTAAATCGATATCTGTTAACAGTAGAGTCTCATCAAATTTTGATAATAATAAATCTCGCACCCCTCCACCAATTAGATATAGTTGCCAACCTCGTTTTTCTGCCAACTCAGCAACACGGGTGAGTAGTTGCCAAAGTTGAGGTGCAATACGTTCTTGTAAAAGTTCGGCAATTGATTTACAAGTTTCACCAGGTATACAACCAAGTTGTTCGTTTTGAGGGCGTTGTTGTTGATGCAATTCTCGTAAAACGTCGGTACGAGTAACTATTCCGACTAAACGGTTATTTTCCAATACAGGCAACCGTCCAATATCGTAAGTAACCATCAATTCTTCAATTTCAGGGAGGGTAGTTTCTGGGGAAATAGTTTTGAGTTGTGGTGTCATGTAACCTTTGACTGGAGCATGACTAAAACCATGGTGGAGGGCGATGTCAATATCTCGCCGAGTAATAATTCCGACTAATTCTCTGGATGAGTCTACTACTGATAAACCAGAATGACCGTAACGTAATAGTATGCGATGAGCTTCTTCTATGGATGTCTCAGGAGGAATGGTGCGAACTGGAGATGACATCAAATCTCTGGCGGTGGGAGGTTGAGGAATTTGATTTTTGAGTTGGTCTACGAGTTTGTCCAGGGTTGCTTCAGGGTTACTGTCTCGGAGAGTAACTGCTGCTGCTCGGAGATGACCACCACCACCGAGAGGTTGTAATAGTTCGCTGAGGTTAGTGTCTGAAATGCGCGATCGCCCGATAATACTTAAGCTTTTTTCTGTTGTGTCTTTGAGGGGGTGGGTATGAGCTAGGAGGAGAGCGTCTATTTCTGTGAGGTCTATTAAACTGGAAGCTAAACTGGATAAACCGGGAATATATTCATCTGTGTGTAATAGTATCGACCCTATTTGATAATTTCTCACAGTGGAGCGTTGGATATTTTCCAGAGCTATTTTCAATAAATCTTGTAGTTGGGGAGATAAACCAGGTTCTACATATTCGGCGATTACAGGTAAACTCGCCCCCTGTTGCATCAACCATGCTAAAGCTGCTGCATCTCGTGGTGTTGTGTGGTCGAAGGTTAGGGAACCAGTATCAGCGTGGATACCAAGGGCCATAATTGTTGCTTCTGCTGGAGTTAAGACAGGGGTAGAATTGTTTTGGAGAGTCTGGAGTTTTTCTGTGATAAGGGTTGTGGTTGCTCCCACTGCTTCTATATAAGTTTGGGTAGCTGGAATATCGGTTTGAGTTTCACAGTGATGGTCGTAGATGATAATTTCTGATAGGTGGGGTAGGTCTAACCATTGGGCAGTTTTTCCGAGTCGGGAGCGTGTCTGACTATCAACGATGAATATGGAGCGTATTTGTTTTGGGTTGACAGAGCGACGTTCGATGATGGCAAATTCGTCTCGATGGAGTGCAAGGAATTGTTTGACGGTGGGGTGACAACCACCAGTTAGTACGAGGCGACTACCTGGGTGGAAGTGGGTTAGTCCGACGGCGGCGCCCAGGGCGTCGAAGTCTGCGGTTGTGTGGCATAAGATTATGTTCATTTTGGGGAAGTCAAAAGTCAAAAGTCAAAAGTCAAAAGTAATATTTTATGGGAACAGGACTTACACAAATTCACCTTAAAAACGCCATATGTAGGGGCGCAATTCGGAGCTTTGCGGAGCGCAAATGGCATTCGCCCTCTATCGATTTAGTGTCTGTGCGTAACTCCTGGGGAAGTCAAAAGTAAGATTTTATAGGCTTAAAAATTTTAGGATAGTATAAATAATTAAGTCATCTTTAGATGATTAAAGGTAAATGATTTATTATAACTAATTAACGAGACTTAATATTATTTCTATAGGATGAGATTGTTGAATAAGTTCACAGAATTCGTGAAGAGTATTCTCGTTCATTCAATCATGATTTGAAAGCGATATTTGCTGATTTACAGAAGCAGCAAGCAGAAAGTGGCATGAAAGTTGTGGATTTATCTCGAAAACCAGATATGACAAAACGTTGGAGGAGAAAAAAACTATGATTGCTCAACCCCAAGATTATCAAAAAATGTCCCCTGAAGAATACCTAGAATGGGAAGCTAAACAGGAATTTCGCCATGAATATGTAGACGGTGAAGTTTTAGCTATGACTGGAGGAAGTCTTCCTCATAATGATATTGCTCTTAATTTTTATACAGCTCTGAGACCCCATGTCCGTCAAAGAGGTTGTCGAGTTAATGTGTCTGATGCTCAAGTTCAAGATGCTAAAAATAATCGTTATTTCTATCCAGATTTAGTTATTAGTTGTAATGCTGAGGATTTAAAATCCTGTAACTTTATCGAACATCCTAAAGTAATTATTGAAGTTCTTTCCCCCAGTACAGAAAAATATGATCGCGGTGGTAAGTTTAAATATTATTGTCAATTTTCTAGTTTGCAAGAATATGTTTTAGTAGATTCAGAATCAATTTCTGTAGAAATTTTTCAACGTGGGGAGGGAAAATTTTGGCGTTATTGTGCGTATACAGAAGGTGAGTCTATTACATTAGAGAGTATTGAATTTACTTCTGCTATTGAAGTTTTGTACGAAGGAGTTAATTTTGAAACTCCAGAAAACAGAGAGCAAGCGGTTGAGGAACGAAACCCAACTTTACCAAAATAAAGCGCGTGTTGGGTTTATCCTAACGGATAAGCTCCGCTAACATTGAGGTAGTCGATGGGATTGAATTTTTAGATATAGAATAATTTAACCCTCGTACTCTACAAGTAAAGCAATACCAGCTGATATTTTATCCATAACTTCACTAGAACAAACACCTATTTTCTTAACTAACCTTTGCAAATCCATTCCTCTTATTTGCAATAAATCAACAGTAGAAACTTTGCTTAAATTATTTTCTAAATCCGGTTCAATTTTAATGTGTCAACTATCATTATTAAAATAATTTTTCCAATCAGTAATAGGTGCAATTAACTTAATTGGTAATCTACCAATACCATCGGAACTAATGATAATCGCCGGACGAATATTTCTAATTTATGCTCCGATAGTTGGGTCAAAATTTGTTAGCCAAATATCTCCCCGTTTGGGTAAATTATCATTCTTCATATAATTCATCCCAAGTTTGCAAATCTTCCCATTCTCTATCTTGCTGATAATATTCGCACATTTTTTCGGCTTGCTTTGCCAAAATTTTTCGTCTTTCTTCTAATGGTAATTTAATTAAATAACGGGTATCTTTTTCATCTATTTCTTGGAGGTAAGTATTGAACAATTTTTCTTTTAACTCCTGACTCTCTTTTAGAAAAATTCCTAACTCCTGAGCAATAGACAAACCTTGCTTATAAAAATCATGTGCCAACTTATCATCATGTAACTTATGATAAAGTTCGGCTAAATTATAAAGAGTTATAACTTCTTTCGGACGACTGCCAATTTGGCGATAAATATCTAATGCTTGTTGTAAAAGTTCCAGTGCTTCTATATTTTGCTGAAGTTCTATCAAAGTAGCACCTAAATTACATAAAGCAGTTGCTTTCATCCCAAGAGCATCAATTTTTTTCAGCAATTTGCAACTGTTGACGATGGTAATCTAATGCTTTGTGATAATCTTTGAGAGCAAAGTAAACATTTCCTAAATTTCCCATTGCTGCACCTTGACTTTTAGGACTTCTAATTTGTTTTGCAATACTCAAATTTTGTTGGTGGTACTCCAGAGCTAAATTGTATTTACCCAAGCGATGAAAAACATTACCTAAACTTCCAGACGCAGCTCCTATATTTGACAAATCACCTGTTTGTTTAGCAATATCTAAAGCTTTCTGATGACAACTAATTGCTCGAGCATAATTTTTTTGAGAAGAATAAATAGTTCCTAAATTATTCAATATCATTCCTTCATTATCTAGGTCCTTAATTTCCTGTGCAATTTTCAAACCTTGGTGATAATAATCGAGTGCCTGATGATATTTTCCTAGAGCATTATAAGCATTAGCTAAATTTCCCAAACTATGACCTTCTTCAGCTAGATTACCAACAGAACGTGCAACATCTAAACTGAGGTTATAATAGTTAATTGCTTGCTCATAATCTCCCATTGAATAATAAGCATTACCTAAATGTCTCAATGGTAAACCTTCCCTACTCCGCTGTTTCATTTCCTTAACAATATCTAGGTGTTGTTTGTGATAATCAATCGCTTTTTTATATTTACCTGATAAGGCATAAACAATTCCTAAACCTCCTAGCGCCATCCCTTCATTACCACGATCTTCTATCTTTCTGGCAATTACTAACTGTTGTTGATGATATTTAATAGCTTTCTGATATTCTCCTAAAGATTTGTAAGCTGTAGCTAAACCCCCTAACGTTCTTCCCACTCCCAGAGGGTCTTCATTTTCTTTTATAATAGTTAAATGTTGCTGATAAGAATCAATAGCTTTTTGATATTTTCCCATAGAAATATAAACACTACCTAAATTAGAAAAAGCTCTTCCTTGACCTAAGCGATCGCTTCTTTCTTGAGCAATTACTAAATGTTTTTGGTGATATTCAATAGCTTTTTGATATTCTCCTAAAGAATAGTGAACGTTACCTAAACTTCCTGATGCTGCTCCCTCTTGAAAGCGATCGCCCTTTCTGCTTCTATTGCTGCGGGAGAATTTCCAGCACCAGTCTCCACAATACCTACTTCCCACTGTTGACCATCAATAGAAAATTTACCCCTTTCATAAATTGTCCCATTAGGGTGAATATCCTCCCCCAAGTCACTCAGATAAGCGCGTACTGCCATATATTCGATACGAATTGCTGTTAAAATAACCGCACAAGCCATACCTTTACCTATTAATTGAGCTGCTTTGTATTATGGCTAATTTATTTTTAAATGTGTAAAAATCAAACTGCTTTTCAATAAATTTAAACTCCTTTCTAATGCTATTCAATTACTTCTATTACCAACTTATTACAGAAAAAAATTTCTATGAACGACCAAAAACCCATACTTCAAATTTTTCTACTCGAATACCAAAAATTGAAAGAAGAACAACTCAAACGTATTGCCTTCCGAGACCAAATCATTTATCTAACACTAGGAATATTTGGCGGAATACTCTCTTTTGCTCTATCAAATAAAACTAATTTTTATGCCCTCTTAGTTATTCCTTGGGTTTGCCTAATGGGACTTACATAAAATAAAGGCAGAAAATAGGGTCAGATATAGATGGGTAGAGGTTTTCACGTCGAAAAGGCATAAATCCTGAGTTACTAAGGGTTCTAGCCATTTTTAAGGCTTTGACGTAATTCCCTTGTCTAGACTGACTTTGACGCATTTTTCCTACCAAAAAATGTCTAAGTACCACTAATTCTCGGTTGGACTTATGTAGTTAATGACGAAAAAATCTCTGCTCTGGGAAAATATATTCGATTAACTCTCACCGAAAAAATCAAAGCACAAATAGATGATTCAGATATCGAATCTATCTTTGGCTGGGAGATTGCTCATAGAAGTGACGAAAGAAGAAAAAGGCGGAAAATACAGCAATTAATTATTGATGAAATTACTTTTGTATTCTCTGGTTTAGTAGCTTTATTTGCTTTCTGGTCTCTAGGTACAAATTTTCCTTTGGTGATTCATATATTTTGTATTATTGAGCTTATTCTATTAGTAGTTTTAGGCATAGAAATTATCATTTATGCCGATCTAGCTAAAGGTCGGTAAATAATTAACAATTAATAATTAACAATTATTATCGCTGTTGGTAATAGCTATAGCGAGGTTTATAGTCATTTAAAAAAAGAAGAACATAAGGTAATGCCTTTAGTTTTTGAACTACCCGAATCCGATAACAAACTTGATGGCTACCTGATATTTTATCGAATCTCAGGGAATAATTAGTTTTGACAGTTAAAACGCGATTCAAAAATTGCTATATATTAGTTACAAACCTATTTTTTTCAGGAGAAATTATGAGCGATATTAGCGTCGAATAATTGGCAGCAATTTTAGAGGAAGATGATAAGTGGCTGACCGAAAATTACAACAAACTTATCCAACAGTATCCAGGACAAATGGTGGCTATTAATGATGGTAAAGTAGTTGCTGTGGGAAGAGAAGTAAGAGACTATTGTGCCACCCGACAAAATGCAGTTTTGGTAGGGAAATTACTAATAAACGTACCCCATCCCGACGATTTAGAACCATTTTTAATTTAAGCAAAGGGCGCTAATTTGATGGCAATTATTAGATTTAACTACAAACTGATCAACGCTACTTTTCAACCTATAATTACTCTTGGTGTTCTTCTAAAAAATGCCTGGATACGGGTAGATTTTTACGTCGATTCAGGAGCAAATTATAGTGTGGTTAGTTCTAAAGTTGCGGAGGAATTTGAGTTTAATTATCTAGCTGGCGATCGCGTCAATTTACAAGTAGGAGATGGGGGTCTGATTCCAGTTTATTTACACGATTTGGAAATACAATTAGGCAGGGAAAGATTTACTTGCCCTATTGGATTTTTCCATCACTTAGGCGTATCTTTTAACGTTTTAGGAAAGCAGGGAATTTTTGACAAGTTTAAAATCTGTTTTCTAGAATCTCAGGGAATAATTAGTTTTGAAAGTTGAAAGGTAACGAAGTAAGTTAAAAAATTTCAAGCTATTTGTAGTTATTCTGAGGAAAGATTTACTAATTTGTTTTTAGTCGCTTTTAGGATAGTAAGGTCTGTTGACTTTAACGACACTTTTGACTGCTCCATCAAAGTAATAAAAAAGGCAAAATTTTATATTATATCTCTGAAATGACCTACCTACATCAAAAATTAACCACTAAAATTAAGATTATCGTTGCACAGTATGTGGCTAAGAAAAAATTGGTTAGGATATAAACTGATGATGAATCTTAGACAGCGAAAATATTTTTCCAACCGTTCTCTGTTCCCTGTTCTCTGTTCCCTGCTGTATGATATTCTAATTTTTTATAGGATGAGTTTGTTGTTATACCAGGAGAAAAGATGTTAACATTCTTGTTTCAATTTGTACTACTTTTATTAGTAGTCTTATCTTTTGTTTTAGTAGTTGGCGTACCTGTTGCCTATGCTTCTCCCCAAATCTGGAGTCAAGGCAAACCTTTGATCTTTATTGGTTCTGGTTTGTGGTTAGCACTGGTAATTGCAGTGGGTGTTTTGAACTTTTTGGTGGTTTAGGCCAACAATTTTGATTTAAAATTGATAGAATCAGACAGTTCTATTGGGCAATACCTAGAGAAAACATGGTGTAAGAGGCAAGAGATAGCAAGTTAGTCCTTGTTGCTACTTGACTCTTACTAACCTCTATACTAAAAGTTATTAGCTTTGATCTAAAAAATTTAACTAAAAAAGAATTCTAATATGACAGTTTTCGAGGGAACATTTACTCAAACTGAATCCTTACGCTTTGCTATTGTGATTGGTCGCTTCAATGACTTAATTACTGGCAAATTAATTGAGGGTTGTCAAGATTGTTTGAAACGCCACGGTGTAGATCCAAACCCAGAGGGTACTCAAGTAGATTATGTTTGGGTCCCTGGTAGTTTTGAGATTCCTCTAGTCGCCCGTCAATTGGCCATGAACGGTAGCTACGATGCAGTAATTTGTTTAGGAGCTGTAATTAAAGGCCAAACACCTCATTTTGATTATGTAGCTGCTGAAGTATCTAAAGGAATTGCCGCGGCAGCATTTCAAACGGGAGTACCAGTAATTTTTGGCATTGTAACTACAGATACTATGCAACAAGCTCTAGAGAGAGCTGGCATTAAAAGCAATAAAGGTTGGGAATATGCCATGAATGCTCTTGAAATGGCTAGTTTGATGCGTCAAATGAGAGGTGGTATAAACTCCTCATCTAATAATCGTAGTATTACTGGTACAACACAAGTTTTACCTATAACTTCCAACAATTTAGTAGAGTCTGATGTATCTCCAGAAGCATAGACCAAGCGATCAACAATTATTTATCGGAAAAAATCTACTGGAGGGTTGACAAATAAAATTATTTGTGAAATTATAGATATATAGTTACAAACCGCGGGTATAGCTCAGTGGTAGAGCGCAACCTTGCCAAGGTTGATGTCGCGCGTTCGAATCGCGTTACCCGCTTAATTAAATAGCAGTTAGGAATCAACGGTCACCAGTCAGCATTAAGACTTTTTTTTACGTTGAGTCGGGGATTTCAACCCCTACTTAACAATCAGGCTTTTAGAAGCCGGGGATTTAACCCAAGGTCAAAAAGCTGTTAACGTTACCGTTAGCGAAGCTCCTGCGGAGGAGGCAAGAGGTAGTTCCTCCGCAGGAGGCTAGCTGAAATGCTGATAGCTGATAGCTAGTTAAGGTTGAAACTTTTGCCTAATAAAGCTTAAATTTATAGCATTATCTATGACTTTATTTGACCTATGAAATAGTTCAAATAACGGAATCTCAATAATCAAACTTCTTCCTTGTTCCTTGTTTCCTCTTGCTTGTGATGTAAGTTAGAATTGGCATAATAGACCTATGCTGAGAATCAGATTGTCTTTTTTCTGTCAACGCTTTCGCTTCTACGATTACTTTGCGACCTCAAAAAGCTCTGAAAATTGATTTGAATGGAGAGTACCCCTGTCCATGTCGGCGTAAGGGCCACTTAATTCCAATAACCCTGACAGATGCCTTTGGCTGTAATCGCTGTCAGCAAATATTTGTGGTCAATGAAAATGGCCATACTATTGAACAACTCTCCACTCACTACCCATACAAACTAGCTTGGCGATGGACAGGCAAACATTGGAATCGTGCCTATTCTAATTGGAGGGCGCATTATTTACCAATAGCTCTAGTAATGATTTTAGTTCCATTAGTGATTTGGCTACCTCTGGCCTTAAACTCTCCTGGTTCTAATATAATTATTTGGGCACTGGTGGCAGTGGTTTTGGCTATGCTTCCTGCCTTGATTGTTTGGCTTGCTTACAGACGTTAAACTGAGTGGGGGAGTAGGGGAGTGGGGGAGTGGTCATTTCAGTTATCAGTTATCAGTTATCAGTACTTCTGCAATAAGGAGGCTTGAGATAAGGAATATTCTCTTTTTTTTATCCCCTTAAAAGGGGAGGTTTTAGACCACAATTTCTCGGTAAACATAAGAGTAATTGCTAGTCCTGCTCGCGTAATGGTATACAGGAAAAAGGAATACCCGTCATGGGAGCAAGATGCTCCCACTATTCTCGTAACAAAAATAATGACAATACAGGACCATTACAATGCACCACCACCGAGTAATTAACATGAACTGACTAATAATTATCTATCGAAAAGGTTATTATTTCTGTGTTAATTATTTAATAATTGAAGTGTCAACTAATTTTCTTAAGCAGGGGAGTAGGAGAGTAGGGAATGGTGGGAAATTCAGACATTTTCAATAGAATTAAGAAGAGTATTTTTACAGCATATTCTAAATATATAAAGTACAGGTATTAACAATTAAATGTTTATAGCATCTTGCCCGCGATGGTTGTACCTCACTAAAATGGAATCTGCTATATTACCGGGACTTTGATATTTTTTAGGTAAAAAATAGCTTCAAACTCAACGGTAGCAAGGAAAATACGTTGATCTGGCTAAAAATAGCTCAAACCTAGGGCGTGTCATCAATTAAAAAATTGACAAAATGGGTATTGTATGCTCTAGGTCGATGGCGATCGCTATGCTAATAAAATGACAGAAGCTGCCAAATAAATTCCTCCTAGGA
This sequence comes from Okeania sp. SIO2F5, assembly GCF_010692685.1. Lineage (NCBI taxonomy): Bacteria > Bacillati > Cyanobacteriota > Cyanophyceae > Oscillatoriales > Microcoleaceae > Okeania > Okeania sp. SIO2F5. The sequence goes on from NZ_JAAHGU010000032.1 coordinate 62,015, forward strand.
AGTTAACCGAACG